>JAGADO010000068.1 GCA_017613535.1 Clostridia bacterium
CCCGTTCCAGGGTTTGCAAAAAGAAAAGGAACGGGGGTCTGTCCCCCGTTCCAATTGTCGTTCCGCGCGTCTGAAACCAGGCTCTGTCCCCCGTTCCACCCGTATCAGATCTTGAATATTTTCTGGATCGTCTTGTAATCACCAAGCACCAGAAGCGTCTTATCCTCGGAAAGCACGGTTGCCGCAGTAACGGATGCATCGAGATGACCGTCAACCTTAATGCCGAGAATGTTGATATTGTAATTGCGGCGAACATCGATCTGCCCGATCGACTTGTCCACCCAGTTCTTCGGGATCGTGACCTCGAAAACACCGTAATCATTGCTGATCTCGACATAATCAAGGATGTGCTCCGAGCTGTAGCGGATCGCAGCGATCTTGGCCATCTGCTTCTCGGGATAGACCACTTCATCCGCCCCGTTCCTAAGCAGGAACTTCTCCTGAACATCACGCTCCGCCCTCGAAACCACGTGCTTAGCACCGAGATCCTTAAGATTAGACGTTGTCTCCAGAGAACTCTGGAAATCACTGCTGATTGTCACGATACAGCAATCAAAATTCCTGACACCGAGCGACTTCAGGAAATCAGTATCGGTAGCATCACCGATCCTTGCCCCTGAAACAAAATTCACAGCATCATTGACGCGCCTCTCATTCCGGTCAACAGCAATAACCTCGTGCCCGAGCTTCATCAAATGCGTACAAATATGTCTGCCGAACCTTCCAAGCCCAATAACCAAAAACGACTTCATAATACAACCATTCCTTTCCTAAACCCCGGCGCCGCAAAACCGCAGCCGTAAATTGATTAAATATCACAATATCACAAAACCGGTTCTCCCCGATCAGCCGACCGTAACCTTGCCCAGCGGAAGACGCGAAGAATCCTTCCTGTCCGAAATAGCCGCGTAAATGATCGTCAGACCACCCACACGCCCGATAAACATCAGCACGATCAAAATAAGCTTCGAAGCCAGCCCGAGACCCGGCGTGATCCCGAGACTCAGCCCGACCGTACCGACCGCAGACGCCGTCTCAAAAAGACAGACATTCACGGGCAATCCCTCGACGGTACTGATAACAAGCCCGCTCCCGATAAAGAGAGTCAGATACAGCATAAGGATCGCGGCGGCAACATGGCTGACCGACGGATCGATCCTCCTCCCGAAAACCCCCGTCTCATGCTTGCGTCTGAAAACCGAGACCATACTGCAGAACAAAACCGCCGCCGTCGTAGTCTTCATACCACCGGCCGTTGACCCGGGCGAACCACCGATCAGCATCAGCACGATAATGATCACCCTGCCGGCCCCCGTCATCTCATTAAGATCGACCGTATTAAACCCGGCCGTCCTCGGCGTGACCGCCTGGAAAAGCGAAACAAGTATCCTCTTCCCCGGCGCCAGATCGCTGAACTCAAAAATGAAGAAAAACACCGCCGGAACGATGATCAGAGCCGCACTCGTAACAAGGATCATCTTCGTCTGGACCGTGTACCTCTTAAAATGCAGCTTGTTATTCCTGATATCATCCCACGTGATATAACCGATACCGCCGATCACGATAAGCAGCATCACCACGATATTAATAAGCGGGCTCGACGCAAAACCGGACAGAGACGAAAAATTACCCGTCTCCGCACCCATCACGTCGAAACCGGCGTTGCAGAAAGCGGAAATCGAATGGAAGAAAGCCATCCAGACGCCCTTCCCGCCGAACCTGGCAATAAACTCAGGCATCATTGCCACCGCGCCGATCGTTTCAAAAGCCACCGTCATGATCAGTATGAAAAGCGTCAATCGCACGATGCCGCCGATCTTAGGCGCGGAAATTGCCTCCTGGATCGTACTACGCTGCATGATGGAAATTCGTTTTCGGGCAATTAATGCGAATGCCGCGGCAACGGTTATAACGCCCAAACCTCCGATCTGTATAAGGACAAGTATGATCGCCTGCCCGAACGCAGACCAGTACGACGCCGTATCTTTAACGACCAGGCCCGTCACACACACGGCCGAAGTCGAAGTAAACAGCGCCTCATCAAACCGCGTATAAACCCTCTCGTGCGAAGAAATGGGCAGCGACAGCAGCACCGCACCGAGGATCGCCACAAGCGCGAAACCGATAATGATCTTCACAAACGGAGACTTGCGCTTAAGCTTAACCTCGGTCTCCTTATTCTCCTCTTTCTTCTCCGGATTATCAGCTTTGCCTAACATATCACACCACCTGGCAGATAACAAACTTCAGGTAATCGGTCTCCGGCACGTTCAGCAGGACCGGGTGATCCGGCGCCTGGTGCCTTATCTCAACGATCTTGAGCGAAACATCCGCGTCATTGGCCGCGGTCAGAAGCATCTCAAGAAACAATTCAGTCTTCATAAAGTGCGAACAGGAACAGGTTGCGAGATAACCGCCCCGCGGAAGAGCCTTCATTGCCCTGTAATTAACCTGCCTGTATCCGTTTTTAGCGTTCCCGAGCGTCTTCGAACTCTTGGTAAACGCGGGAGGATCGAGCACTATCAGGTCAAATTTTTCGTCGGGCGGCAATTTCTCGATCCCCGGCAGGAAATCGAATATGTCCGCACAGACGAACCGGACCTTATCCTCCATTCCGTTAAGCGAGGCGTTTTCGCGGGCAATATCCAGCGCGGCCTCCGACACGTCAACCGCCGTGACGCTATTAGCTCCCCCCGCCAGTGCGTTGAACGCGAACGACCCCGTATGTGTGCACAGGTCAAGCACGCGCATCCCGTCGGATAAATTCCCCACCGCCCTGCGGTTATACTTCTGGTCAAGGAAAAAGCCCGTCTTCTGCCCTTCGGCAAAATCGACCCGGTACTTTATCCCGTTTTCCGTGATAACGCACGAAGTGTTCCCGTCGTTCGGGATACCTTCTGCCCAGCCGGAATACTGAGGAAGTCCCTCCAGCACGCGTATCCCCGATTCGCAGCGCTCGTAAATGCCGCGCGTTTCGGGAAGCTCTTCGCATAACGCATTATACACCGCGCCCTTAGCGAGGTCCATACCGTACGAAAGCACTTCGGACACGAGGTAAGGGCCGTACTTATCGACGGTCAGCCCCGGAAAACCGTCAGCCTCGCCGAAAATCAGGCGGCAGTTATCGAAATCATTGCCCATGACTCTGCGGCGGTAATTAACCGCGTATTTAACGCGCCGTGCCCAAAAATTTTCGTCAAAGCACTCGTTCGCATTGTCCGAAAGCACCCGCACCGAGATCTTGCTCTTTTCGCTGTAAAACCCGGTGCCTAAATATTTGCCGCCCTCCGTCACGACATCAACGAGCCCTCCGTTCGGAAAGCCCTCCGGAACGCCGCTAAGAAGTTCCTCGCCGTAGACCCACGGGTGTCCGCGTCTTAAACTGAGTTCTCCTTTCTTATTTACCGCAAGGTGCGGAAAAGCGCGTTCCTGTTTCAATCCGGTAACCTCCTCCGTGCTATAATTTTATCACTTGTTTTGCTTCGGGGCAAGAGTGTATAATATATTACAGGCCCGGCAGTCCGAAAACGCGCACGCACGCGCAGACCGTTTTCACCGCCGCCGGCCCGGACAAAAGCTAAAAAGAAACCGGAGTGTTATAGTCGTGACAGAACGTAATCAGAATCCAAATCTATCGGAATCGGCATATGAAAGCAAAGAAAAACTGAAGATCGCGGTCATTTTCGGAGGTCGCTCCACTGAGCATGCCGTATCCTGCGTATCAGCCTCGTGCATAATCAATCACCTTGATAAGACTAAATATGACATCGTTACGGTCGGCATCACGTACGGAGGCAACTGGCTCCCCTATTCCGGACCGGTCGAGCTCATCCCCGGCGATAAATGGGTCGAATACGCGCTGAAAGAAAACAACTTCACACCGGTACCCGGCCGGAAACGTATCGATCTTGCACTCCCTCTTCTTAGCACATGTGACTGCATCTTCCCCGCGCTCCACGGGCTCAACGGAGAAGACGGAACGGTGCAGGGGCTCTTCGAACTGATCGGCAAGCCTTACGTCGGCTGCGGCGTTTACGCTTCCGCATGCGGCATGGACAAGACTTTCGCTAAGATACAGTTCGAAAAAGCGGGCATCCCGCAGGTCGAATATATCATCGCTCATAAATCGGTCGCGGACAATGACCCGGACTATTATATTGACGCCGTTAAAAACGGTTTCGGCTTTCCGTGCTTCGTAAAACCGGCCAGCTGCGGCTCCTCGGTAGGCGTTGCCCGTGCCGATGACGAGAAAGAACTGCTGCCCGCCCTTGCCAAGGCGCTCAGGTTCGATAACAAGGCTCTGATCGAGCGCTACGTCGATTGTAAAGAGATCGAGTGCGGCGTGCTCGGAAACGAAGATCCGATCGCTTTCCAGCCCGGTGAAGTGCGCTCCACCGATAAAGAGTTTTACGATTACGATTCCAAATACGTTGCCGGCGAGAGCATTGTCATCATCCCCGCGGCCGTTCCGGAACAAACTTTAAACGAAATAAAGAGCCTTGCCATCCGTGCATTCAAAGCGGTGGAGGGTTCGGGCCTTGCGAGAGTGGATTTCTTTTTGCAGAAAGACGGAAAGATCCTGCTGAACGAGATCAATACGATGCCCGGGTTCACCGATTGCAGCATGTACCCGAAACTCGCCGTCAGCGACGGTATGCCTTACAGCGTGCTGCTCGATAAGCTCATCGCATTTGCCCTTCAGAAATACGTCTCCGATAAGAGGTGCTACGATGAACGCTGATGGCGCTATCGGTGTTTTCGATTCGGGTCTCGGAGGTCTCACGGTTTTAAGAGAGATCCGTGCGCTGCTTCCTGATGAAAAGATCGTTTATTTCGGCGACAGCGGCAGGACTCCGTACGGGTCAAAATCGCCTGATACAGTGCTTAAATATACGCTCCAGGACGTAAATTTTCTCCTGTCAATGAACGTTAAAGCCGTCGTTATCGCGTGCAATACCGCCAGTGCGTGCGGTACCGCCACTGTGCGTGAAAAATACAGTCTTCCCGTCATCGAGGTCGTGGAACCGGGTGCGGAAGCTGCAGTTAAAACTACGCGCACAGGCCGGATCGGCGTGATCGGAACAGCGGCGACTATTAACAGTAAAGTTTACGAGTTCGCCATCGCGAAGGCGGCAAAAAAGGCAGGCCGGGACGACGTACTGTATTTCGGGAAAGCCTGTCCCATGTTCGCGCCTCTCGTCGAAGAGGGATGGTGGGATAATAAGGTCACGCGCCTTACCGCTAAAGAGTATCTGAAGCCTCTTGCGGAGGCGGATATCGATACGCTTATTCTGGGCTGCACGCACTATCCGCTTCTTGCAAAAGTTATAGGAGAAATAATAGGCAGGAACGTGAAACTGATCAATTCTGCGTCAGTTGTTGCGCTCGCGGTCAGGGACAGGCTGGAAAAAGAGCAGCTGCTGAAGAGTTCCTGCCGCGGCAATGCCCCTGAGAGCCGCATAACCGCGTCTAAAATCGATTTTCCGGGCGAATACGTACGTTTCTATACCTCAGACTCTGTTGACCGTTTTCGCGAGCTGGGGGGCAAATTTCTGGGATCGGAAATCGAAGCGGTCGAAAAGACCGATATCGAAGCGTATTAAAAATCAGCTGCTGATCTCCCATTCAGCCATATACCACGAACCCTCATATTTGACGTACCAGAAACGCACGTCCAGCGGAAGCATTTTCACAAAATCCGCATCAGTCTTGATCTGCCCGATATAGTAATCGAACGAGACCTCGCACGAGAAACAGCTGTCCGAATAAACTCTGAGGTCGGTCCAGGACTCGTTTTCGAACCAGTGCTTTTTATGACCGGTGTAGAAGTAATACGGGTTATCGACGAGCTCCGAATACATCGGCTGATCTTCGAGGATAAGCCTCATGAACTTATCGTGCTCCATATCGTTAGTGATATATTCGGCGTAGCTCTTCGTGCGCTTTATCGCGAGCGCCGTTAACTCGGTAACATCTTCCTCCAATCTGAAATCGTAGGAATAAACGTTGCCCTCTCCGAGTTTAAGCGTCTGCCACGTTCCGACGGCATTCAGAAGTTTGACTTCGGGAGCCGGATCGCTGTCAAGCACCGAAAATCTGTATTCGCAGAACACGGGGCGCTCCGGAAGATATTTTGTCAGTATCGTTTTGAGTTCTTCCACTTCTTCTCCGCCCGAAACAAACCATCTGTCCGTACCCGAAAGCTGCGTGTCGCCCGCTTTTACGGTCCAGCCTTCCGGGACTTTCACGGTATATTCGGTCACGCCCGTCTTATACACGCCGTCGGAGCCGAGCCTGAGTTCGACTTCCTCTCCCCTCTCGTTCAGCGCTTTATATACCGAAAGCGGGCTGATGTAGTCTACGCGGTACGACGTGAATCCGGACACAACGGCGCCTTCCATGAGCATGGGCGCGTACGCTCCGGTCGAAGCGGGAGCACTTTCGCCGGAATCCTCGTAAAGGTATTTGCCCTCCATCTTAACGCCGTTGACGTACACGGAAATATTGTCCGGAACGCTGAAGCGCATCGACACGAACGATGCTTCGTAGATGCCGTTCTTTTCTTCAAGTTCGACCGTCATGCCGCTGCTGTCAATGGCAACGATCTCACACCGCGACGTGAGTCCCGTTATCTCGTACCTGGAGAGCGACGGATTTTCGCGGTCGGTCAGCGCATATTTCATAAGTTCCGGATTCAGGCCGCTTTTTACGATGAATTTATCGTCAAGCAGTTTTCCGTTGCAGTATACTTCGTAGAAATCGGGCACAAGGAACGCTGCGCTCCCGTATCCGAAATCGAACGCCGAGAAACTCTCCGGCTCGTATGTATCGAAATTGTATTTGGATTTTCCGGATTTTCTCAGGGTCAGTTTGCAGACGTACTCCCCGTCCGCCAGGATCTTGTATGCCGGTTTTTCAAACCTGTCGTACGAGAACGCCTTGGTGTAAGAGATCTCCTTGCCCGCCATAAGTTTTCCGATCTCTTCGGCATATACTTCTTTTGATTCGAGCCCTGCAGAAACGACGTCCGTCAGCGACGCGATATACTCGTATTCTCCCTGCTCGCACATCGAAACGACGCGTTCCGCCACATGATGGCGCTCACTCTCTTCATAATCGGAGAGCCAGTTGAAGAACCAGATCAGTCCGACAAGTATGGCGATCATAAAGACGAGCACGATTATGAGCAGGATCTTCCAGAAATACTTCTTCTTTTTTTTCTTGGTTTTATCTTTTGCACCCATTGTATCAATCCTCCGGCGTGTCTTCCACGCGGGCAACCAGTATAGCCGTTGCCATTCTGCGAGGTCCGTACAGCGATGCTGTCTGGGTGATTATCTGAGGATCGTTCTTGTCCTCTGCATTCTGTACCATATATGTCGATGAACCGCCGTCAAGGTTTGCCGCATTGACCGCGCCGTATCGCATCATTATCTCGATAAGGTCCTCATATGACGCTCCGATGCTGGTGGGCTGTCTGCCGTCGACCGTAAGCAGGAGCATCGCTCCGTCGGCTCTCTGTCCGATGACCGATCTCGGGTTCAGGCTGCTTTCGCTGTATCCCTGGACAACGCACGGCTCTCCGTTGACGATCAGATACGGTCCGAAGTTCAGCGCTTCGACGATTCCCCTGTCGAGCGCCTGCTGGCCTGTCATTTTTCCAAGCACGAGTATCCCGTCCTTGTTAATGCCTATGATCTCGTATGTTTCACGCTTGCTTCCCCATTTTAGCACGCCTCCGGATATGACAATGCCGGGGGAATTGTCCCTGCCCGTCGGAACGCCTCCGTTTCCGCTTCCGGTGTCGTAGAATCCGCCTCCGTTGATGCCGTAAAGGGCATTGGCCTCGCGGACCATATTGATCGTTGACACGCCTTTTTTATCCTCGCCGTACGCGGGAGGAGTGCCGATGAACACTCGTTTTGGGTTATATACTATAAGGAGTTTTCCGCGGTACGTCTTTCCCACGATGTCGATAAGTTCTATTTTGTTAATATCGTATTCGGTGTCATCGATCGTGTCGACCACGCCCGGGTCGTCTGTCGTATCTACAGGATTTTCCGGATCATCGCCCTTTTTAGTGCTACTGCCGGGAATGTTTATAAGTCCGACGTCGGTAATGTCGTCCGTTTCGACGACTGCATTCGCAGCCTTGATTTCTTCTATAGTCGATTTGGGGAGGAACCATGTTGCGAGAAATGATCCGGCGCTCGTTTCCGATACCGTAAGCACGAAACGGTCTCTGGCTGAAGGCGACGGTCCGTAATAAAGCACCATCAGTGCTCCTATTATAGTCACAACGAGAACGATAACGAGCGTCAGAATTACGATCCCTATTCGCCCGAATACCTTTCCGATCTTCCTGCCGATCCCCTTTTTCTTATTACCGCTTTCGCGTTTTTCGCTTTTGTTCATATTAACCTACTCCTTGGAGGAAGCACCTCTTCGAAGACACGCCGGAAATTGTCCGCGGCAATGCCTCTCACCTGTGCTTCAGTATAATTCAATTTAAGCAGGCCGTCAATTATTTTATACAGACTCTGCGCTCCTTCTATCCCGCCGGGCAATCTCCCGATCCCGTCGAAGTCCGATCCTATCCCGATGTTCGCAACTCCGCCCAGTGAAGCAAAGTGTTCTATATGCTCCAGTATGCGGTCAATATCCGCGCTCCCGCCCAGGAAGTCTCTGCAGAAATTAATTCCTGTGACTCCTCCCGCCGATATGAGCGTCTTAAACATATCGTCCGTAAGGTTTCTGGAGTGACCGCAGAGCACCCTGGAATCGGAGTGCGACGCTATGAACGGTTTTTTGCTCATTTCTGCGACGTCTTCGAACCCCTTGTCCGAGAGGTGCGACACGTCTATCATTATGCCAAGCCTGTTCATTTCCAGGACAGCCGCTTTTCCGAAATCCGTCAGTCCCGGCTTTTCATTCGCGGCGCAGTTCGTGTCCGACATTGCATTAGGAGTGTTCCACGTAACCGTTATCAGCCTCACGCCTGCTGCGTAGAGCCCGTTAAGCATCCTGAATTCCGCATTGCCCGAATAAAACGGCTCCGCGTCGCTGTCAATGCATTCTCCGCCTTCTATTCCAAGTATAAATCCGGCGCATTTTCCGCCTTTCGGATCGTAATACTCTTTAAGGTCTTCCCTGCTTTTAATAAAGCTTACTCCGAATCCGGCTCCGTCCGTTTCCCCGGACTTTCCTTTTTCGCGAAGTACCTCAAGCTGCCTCTCAAATTCTTTAAGATAGTGCTGCGTCCTGGCCTCCGGATCGTGTCTGGCGCGATCGACCCATATATCCATTACCTGAACGTATCTGCCGTATTCAAGCTGCCTTTCAACATTAAAATGCGTTTTGGAATCGAACAGAGACGATCTTCCGGGATCGAATTCCGTCAGCGTGTCGCAATGGGCATCGAAAATGCCGAGCGCACTCAGACCGGTCCCGAACGTCCTTTCAAATTCCTTCGTAAAATTCAAAACTGCCGCTTCCATACTTCACCTTAGCGGATTCTGGCTCACAAGCACCTGCCGCGGGTTATTGCCGTCTCTGGCGGAAATATATCCTCTCTCTTCCATCTGGTCGATCAGCCTCGACGCACGGCTGTAGCCAAGGCCGAGTTTGCGCTGAAGGAACGACGCCGAGATCTGCTTCGTTTCGATCGCTATATCGATCGCGTCAACGAGCATCGGATCCGCATCGTTCGGATCGAGCTCGAGCCTGTTGCCCCTGCCCGGCTTTTCGACCGGTCTGGCGTTGTCAATATCGCTCGAGATCTGTTCGTCCTGCTCCGTCTGGAGTCTCTGCACGCGCAGGAAGTCTACCGTCTCCTCGATCTCCATATCCGATACGAATCCGCCCTGCACTCTCAAAGGCTTCATGAAATCGAGCGGATGGTAGAGCATATCGCCCCTGCCAAGCAGCTTTTCAGCGCCGCCGTAGTCAAGGATCGTTTTTGAGTCAACGACAGACGATACCGTAAACGCGATACGTGAAGGAATGTTTGCCTTTATAAGTCCGGTGATGACGTCAACGGACGGTCTCTGTGTTGCGACGATCAGGTGCATTCCCGCGGCTCTCGCTTTCTGCGCGATGCGGTTTATCGCTTCTTCCGCCGAATCGCGCACGACCATCATCAGATCCGCGAGTTCGTCGATTATAATGACGATCCTGGGCATCCTCTGCAGCCCGTGCTCCTGAGCGTATTCATTGTACGCGTTTATATCGCGAAGATTATACTTTGCAAAAAGTCTGTACCTGTTCTCCATCTCCTGAACAGTCCAGGAAAGCGCTCCCGCCGCCTTTTTAGGCTCGGTAACGACAGGTATGAGCAGGTGCGGAATGCTGTTATAGATCTGAAGTTCAACGACCTTCGGGTCTATCATGATCAGTCTCACGTCGTTGGGCGTGCAGCGGTAAAGCAGGCTCATAATAAGGCAGTTGATGCACACGCTCTTTCCTGAACCTGTCGTACCTGCGATCAGCACGTGCGGCATCTTTGAAATGTCGGCGATGATCGGTGCGCCCGATATATCTTCACCGAGACAGAATGCCAGTTTGGAGCGGTGATTCTCGAACTCGGTCGTCTCGATCAGGTCTTTAAGGTAGACCGTACGCCTGTCATCGTTCGGAACTTCGATTCCGATGGCTGCCTTTCCGGGTATCGGGGCAAGTATTCTGACACCTGACGCGGCCAGATTAAGGGCAATATCGTCCGACAGGTTTTTGATCCTGCTGACTTTTACACCTGACTGCGGCTGGAGTTCGAACATCGTGACGGTAGAGCCGATCGAGATCCTGGTCACACGCGCTTCGATACCGAAGCTGCGCATCACGTCTTCAAGCTTTCTGGCGGTCAGTTTTGCGTTCTTCTCCTGCTCGCGCGTGTCGGAATCATCCTGCTCAATACTGCGGAGAATGTCGTGAGGCGGCAATTTATATATCGCATCTTCGTTACAAAGGACAACGCGTATCTCGCTCTCTCCGGCCGTTCTTGCGGCTGTGGCAGGAGCAGGAGCCACAGTCTGGCCCGCACTGACAGCGACAGCTGCGTTTCCCGCGCTCCCTTGTTGCGTATCTCCCGCCGATTCCGGCGAATGACCCTGCCCCTGCTGCGCGCCGTTCTGTCCGGCATCAGCAGCTCTGTTATGGCCTCCATCCGTTCCCGCAGCTCTGTATCCCGCAAAGTCATCGTCTTCCTGGGACATGATCTTGCGCTCAGCTTCGCGGTGCTTTTCTTTCTGCTTTTCAAGATCCTCAAGGAAAACGTCTTTCCTGCGGTCTTTAGCGCTGACAAGCTCTATGTGTTCGTCTGATATCCCGGCCGCTCCGGAAGCCTGACCATTAGTACCGTCAATATATCCGTATCCGTCGTCGTACGGTTCATTTCCGTCGTCCGGCAGCATCAGGTCATCGCTATCCTTCCTGCGGGCTTCAGCGGCGATCCTGGCTTTCTCCTCTTCCGCGAGTCTCTTCTCCTCCGCCTTCCGCTCTTCGGCTTCCTTCGCCTCCTGTGCTTTCAGCTCTTTCTTCCAGGCTTTTTCCGCGGCGGCAATACGCTTTTTCTCCTTATTCTCTTCATCCGATTTTTTAAAGCGGCCGACAACACCGGACATCCAGTTTCCGAATTTTCCGCCTGCCGCGGCGATCCTTTTCGCCGCTCTTACGAACGACAGCGAGAACAGGACCATCGCGAGTATTATCGTCGCCGGGATCAGTATGATTAGCGTTCCGGGCTTTTCCACCAGCCTCTGCAGTCCGTAACTGATAAGTCCGCCGATCAATCCGCCGCCGTGTTCCTGCTCTGTCCACATAAGTCCTGCGATACCGAGGAAATTTCTCCCCTCGTAATGCGCGACATTGTACGAGAAAGTATGTACCATAGCTGCGCTGAGCAGCAGCATGAATATGAAAAGTATTACGTTTTTGAGCGAAAATATCGTCTTCGACGTGCCTCTTAAAACGGTAAAAGCAAGCACGAACAGCATAACGAGCAAAGCGATCGAAGCAAACCTTCCGACCAGCCCGAACAATACGGAAATGACAAGCTTGCCTATTTTCCCGGTTTTTCCGAACAGCGAAAAGATGATAAAGATACCTATAGCGGCAAGAATGAGCGCAACGATCTCGCGGCTCCCTCTTGATTCTTTCACGGCAACACCGCTTCCGGTGTCACGCTTTTTTTCGGGATCCGCCTTGGCTTTTTTTGTATTCGTGCGCGTATCTTTTACAGCGACTGAACTCTTTTTATTTTTGTTTTTATCTTTTGATTTCTTTTTTGCGCTTGCCACGTAACTTTATCCTCCTGTAAATGCCAAATTTCCGATAATATTTTACTACAAAAGCATCCCGTTTGCAAGTTTTCACAGTATATAAAACAGCTACACCGTGATGAATTTTTTGATCCTCGCAAACTTGGCGTCCTTGATCCCGGGAACGTTCATGATATCCTCTATCGTCTCGAACCTGCCGTGTTCCTCTCTGAAGGCAATTATCTCGCGCGCGGTACTCTCTCCGATCCCGCTAAGTGTGACAAGCTCGTTGACCGAAGCAGTGTTTATATTGACCAGCCCTGCTGTCCCGTATATTCCGGAGCTTCCGTTTGACGACACCTGAGTACTTGCGTAACCTACGTCGAGAAGCCACTTTTTGTCTTCGCTGTAAACGGACGGAATGTGGATGCGCATACCGTCGTTGACTTTCATCGCAAGATTTATGCAGTATGTATCGGCATCGGGCAACAGTCCTCCGCACATATCGACGGCGTCCTGCACTATCGAACCCGGTTCAAGCCAGTATACTCCTTCTTCGGCAACGGCTCCGGTTATGTGTACCGCGATCCTCATATCAGCCAAAGGCGAAGGAGAGGCGGCGTCAATAACTGCCGCGGCTGTTCCATCCGGCGGCAATGACGCAAGACTATCCGTGTCAGCGCTTTTCTCTCCGCTGTCCTGTTCATCTGCCGCTCTTTCTATCTCCGGCGGTCCCTTATCTTTTTCGGCAAAATAGACCGCGGCCGATACAGCTGCGATCGCCAGCACGAGCACCAGGACAAGTGCTCCTTTCCGCACGTATACGACTCTTCCGAATAACCTGAAACGCATAAGATCGCCTCCCATCAACGCTGACGATCATACCGCGCGGATCGGCAGAAATCAAAAATTTCCCGGGAAATGTCCGGGAAATATCTGGAAATATTCGGTAATATCTGGGAAAACCGGTAATCCGCTCCGGGGATTACAATGTATTATGAATCATAGATCTTTTCGCCGCGGCCTGTAAAAAAAGCGAGCGCTTCCCCTGCCGCCGCCTGTTCTGCCGCTTTTTTGCTGCGCCCGGAGCCTGTTTTAGTACAGAGCATTTCCCCGTTTCTTGAAATGGTAACAGACGATTCGAACAGCGGCGCGTGGTCCGGCCCCGAACGGCCAGATAATCTATATTCGATATTGACTTCCGGATCGTGAAAAAACTCCTGCAGAGCAGACTTGTGGTCCGCCGCACCGTATTCGGATGCACAGCTTGCAATAAGCTTCGAGAAGCCGAGGTTCGACAGCACAAAACGCTCCGCGGTGGCAAAGTCCGAATCAAGATACACTGCGGCGATCACCGCTTCAACGCAATCCGCCAGGACAGACGCCTTTCTGTTTCCTCCCGTTACCTTCTCGCCGTGCCCGAAGAGGATAAAATCTCCGAAACTGAAAAGCGAGGCGACCCCTGAAAGGGTCTCCTCGCATACGATCGCCGATCTGAAGCGGGACAGTTCGCCTTCACTCATTTCAGGATAATTTCTGTAGAGATATGTGCTTACCGCTATGCTTAAAACAGAATCTCCTAAAAACTCCAGCCGCTGGTTACTGTCACCGTGTCCTTTTGCGCAGTGCTCATTTGCGTACGAAGTGTGTGTAAATGCTTTCTTCAGAAGAGACAAGTCTCTGAATTCGTACCCTATAAGTTCCTGAGCGCGTATAAAACCGGTCATTTTCAGTATTATTTTATGTTACTGTTCACGTACTGAACCGCGTCATTAACAGTAATTATCTTCTCTGCATCTTCGTCAGGTATCTCGATATCGAACTCCTGCTCAAGGGCCATAATGAGTTCAACGACATCCAGCGAATCTGCGCCGAGATCGTCAACAAAAGAAGAGTCCAAAGTAACCTGGCTCTCGTCAACGTCCAGTTGAGCCACTATGATTTTCTTTACTCTTTCGAACATTCTATTCTTCCTTTCCTGTCAAATCAGTGGCGTTGACTCCGTCACCGCATATAAATATACCACAAAACATATGCAAAACGCAAGTGAGGCGCCAAAAAAGACGCTACTTCATGTTTTTGAGCAGATTTTTATTGCCTGCAATGTATTCGATACCTGACCATACTGCTAGCACGGTGGCTATTCCCAGAAGCGCAAGTCCCGCAATTACGCATACCTTCGAAACCGTGCCTTCATGGGTCGCTCTTCCGAGCAGAAGGACTACGAGCGCTAAAGTCTGCGCGATCATCTTAAATTTACCGAGTTTTCCGGCAGCGATAACTTTTCCGCCGCTCGCCGCGAGCATCCTGATACCTGAAACAGCAAACTCTCTGGCAAGGTTTATAAGAGTAGCCCACAGCACGATCTGCGCGAGCTCTCCGTAATAAACATACATAAACGGAATAAGCGATATAAGCGCAGTATTTACGAGCAGCTTATCCGCTAAAGGATCGAGGAACTTACCGAAATCGGTCACCTGGTTATTCTTTCTCGCGATGTGTCCGTCTAGCGCATCAGTCGCCGAGGCAAGTATATATATGCACAGTGCCACCCACGCGGCTCCTGTAAAAAGATTCAGCGGAAACGCGAAAACCGCAAAAGCAAAAACAAGTATCATTCGCGCGACAGTCAGTTTGTTTGGCAGATTCAAGTCCGGCACCTCCTGTAAAATATATGCGAAGATTATACACCTATCTGGCAGAAAGTCAATTTCAGAGGTCAATAATACCGAACAGCTCTGCCCGTCATATCGTACTCTTCGGCAATAAGCAGTTTTACGCCGACCTCGTCTCCCTCTTCGAGCGGTTCTTCAGAAGTAAAGAATATCTTTCCGTCGGAATCGGGCGCTTCAGCGTATGAGCGGCCGAAATAGAATATTCCGTCGTCACTGACACCTTCCGTAATGACCCGTACAGTACTGCCTATCCTCTTATTCCCCTGCCTTGCGGAAATTTCCGCAGCAGCTGTATAAAGCCTGTCGTACCGCTCCTGCTTAACGTCTTCGGGCACCTGGTCAGGCATATTTGCTGCAGTAGTCCCCTCTTCGGGAGAATACTTAAAGACTCCGATGCGATCGAACGGATATTCTTTTACAAACTTCATAAGTTCATCGAAATCTTCGTCCGTCTCTCCCGGGAACCCCACGATGAATGTGGTGCGGAAAATACAATCGGGCATCGCAGCTTTTAATTTAGAAATAACAGTCCTTATCTCAGCCGAGTTTCCGCGCCTGTTCATCTTATTAAGAAGCGGATCACTTATGTGCTGGAGCGGCAGATCGATATAATGCGCGATCTTTTCAGACTGCGCCACAGTTTCGATCAGTTCATCGTCGATCTCGTCCGGATACAGATATAAGAGCCTAATGAGCCTTATCCCGTCTACTTTCTCAAGCTCCTTTAAAAGAGCTGCCAGGCGAGGCTTCCCGAAAAGATCCTTGCCGTATTTTGTAATATCCTGAGCGATGATATTGACCTCGCGCACGCCCTCCGAAGCGAGCTCACGCGCCTCTTTAACGATATCCTCCGGCTTCCTTGACCTCATCCTGCCGCGGATAAGCGGTATCGCACAGAACGAGCAGCGGTTATCGCACCCTTCCGCGATCTTTATATACGCGCTCCCTGCAGGTGTCGAAATGACCCTGGGGCCGTTCATATATGACGCGTCATAGTTATCCGAAACATCTGTCTCAGGACCGTTTCCTCTTTTTTCGAAAGCATTTTCGATCACGTCTGCAATGTGATCAATGCTGTTTATTCCGACGATCGCGTCAACTTCCGGAAGTTCAGCTTTGATCTCGTCCGGGTACCTCTGGGCCAGGCAGCCGGCAACGACCAGCAGCCTGCATTTCCCGCTCTTTTTTAGTTCGGCGAGCTCAAGAATTGTATTTATAGCCTCTTCCCTGGCCTCCTCGATAAACGCGCAGGTATTGACAATTACCACATCAGCTTCGGCTGCATCTCCAACCGTTTCGATCCCGCGCTCTCTGAGCTTTCCGAGCATAAGTTCGGAATCGACAAGATTTTTAGCACATCCGAGCGAAACTATCGCCGCCGAAATATTATCCGCCAATTCGTTCATAAAACTACTCCGCATCCGGCTCAAACCGGAAATAATCATTTAATACCCTGAGCACAAGTCCCGTCTCGAAACCTCTCGATGAAAGAAAGCGGTACAGCGACGCTTTCTCCTTCGCATCAAACTCATTTTTCGCTCCTACCGAACGGCCGCGCAGTTTCTTTTCGAGCGCTTTTCTGCACGCTTCTTCGTCGTCCCTTGCGGCCTCTTTCGCCGCTCTCTCGGCGGTCTCCCCGTCGACGCCTCTGTTTTTTAATTCCATCACGAGCCTGGCGGAAGACACGTCTTTTTCCGAATTCGTTTTGAAGAAAGCGGCGCAGTACGCATCGTCCCCCGCAAATCCCTCTTCCCGGAGATATGCGAGCACGTTTTCAATAGCCGGATCAAGCAATTCGTCCCATATGCCGGAATACCCGTTTTTACCGCAGAAATACCCCTTAACCTTACGTATTATCTGCGCTTCGGTACGCCTGCAGTAAACACAGTACGGTAGAACATATTTCTTGATTCTGTTTTCGAGTATTTTCCCGCACACGCAGGAGACGTCGATCTCTTTTTCTTCCTCGTAAAGGCCAAATACGCACACTTCGTCAAAGCTCAGCCTGACCTCGCCTGAAGAGCTGAAAACGACTTTGTATTCTCCTGCATCGCCGTCTGCGGGACCGGAACTGACGATCGTTTCTGTCATAACGGACGTCTGATATGATTATCTTCTGCTTACGGGCGGCACCGGCGGAGGCGGAACGGAACCGGGAATATCATCCGCGGGAGGCGTTAAGGAAGATGCGGCAGCCTCGCCGGAAGGCATCGCCTCGGAAGCGCTGAACACAGTAGCTTTTTTATTCTTCTCACTGACCATGGAGCGTATGCGCGCCTCGACCTCATCCAGGACGGAAGGATTATCCTTAAGATACTGCTTAGCGTTTTCTCTTCCCTGACCGATCCTGGCGCCGTTATATGCGAACCACGAGCCGCTTTTAACGATGATATCATTCTCGACAGCGATATCCAGCACAGAACCGGTGCGCGAAATGCCTTCGCCGTAAATAATGTCGAATTCCGTCTCTCTGAACGGAGGTGCGACCTTATTCTTAACTACCTTAACCTTAGTTCGGTTTCCGACCACAGCACCGTCAGCCTTGATCGCCTCAATACGCCTAATGTCAAGTCTTACAGACGAATAGAATTTCAGCGCGCGGCCGCCGGTCGTAACTTCGGGATTACCGAACATAATACCGACTTTCTCACGCAGCTGGTTGATAAATATCGCGATCGTTTTAGATTTATTAATGATTCCGGACAATTTTCTGAGCGCCTGCGACATCAGTCTCGCCTGAAGGCCAACGTGCGCGTCACCCATCTCGCCGTCGATCTCTGCTTTAGGCACGAGCGCGGCAACAGAGTCGATGACGATAACATCGATCGCACCGCTTCTTACGAGCGCTTCGGCGATCTCGAGCGCCTGCTCACCCGTATCCGGCTGAGATACGATAAGGTTATCGATATCTACACCAAGTTTTTTAGCGTACACGGGATCGAGAGCATGCTCCGCGTCAATAAACGCTGCCTCTCCGCCCTTCTTCTGCGCCTCCGCGATGACGTGAAGAGCGAGCGTCGTCTTACCTGAAGACTCAGGTCCGAAGATCTCAACTATTCTGCCCCTCGGAAGTCCTCCGACGCCCAGTGCGATATCGAGTCCGATAGAACCCGTAGAGATCGTCTCCACGTTCATATGAACGTTATCGCCGAGCTTCATGACTGCGCCCTTACCAAACTGCTTATCTATCTGCGCCATTGCGTTTTCAAGCGCTTTTTTCTTTTCTGCGATCTTCTTCTCATCCAATACATTATCTGCCATAAACCGAACCTCCTGTTCCGAAACGGAATTTTAATCTTTCGGTGAAATTTTACATTGACGCCGGAGCAGGTGTCAAGTGAAACATGCGTTTTAAAGCATTATTTCCCGGGAAATACCCGGGAAATAATATTCACGCTCTCTACTCACAGGAGAGTTCCGCTGTCAGTCGATTATCGTCGCCGGCGACGTGTACGGCCACACGCCTCCTTCCGGAACTTCGGGCGTATAGTAGAACAAAACGAACGCTGCGGCAGCATCCGGATTGTGAGTCCTGTTAAACACAGCAAAACCGCTCTTAACATTGGCACCGCTGTCGCCGTTGTCAGTACCGGCGCCGTCCGCGCTGCCGCCGTCAGCACCGGAAAACTGAGGCTGGAAAACACAGTACAAACGGCCGCCGACCTTGCCCTTCCCGCCCTCGGCATTGTAAATATCATCCGCACTAAACCCGAACGGCCTGCAATACGCATCTACCGACATCAGCAGATTACCCTCTTCAACATAATGACCGACCAGATCTTCCGGAACAAGAATTATGTCGGAAGAATATGGATCACGGCTTAGCAGATCCTCCTCCGTAAACTCTTCCGGATAGTCAACGAACACGGTCACCTTCGGATATGCCTTCCTGAACTCATCGACATACGCATCCATCGCCGCTTTCTGAACCTCATCGGCGCCGGGGTACACGACGTACAGAATACCATTAATAACGAGATCCTGGCAGACGGGCGGATGATCATGTTTAGGCGCATAGGTACATCCGGAGGACAATACCATCACCAGCATAAGTAACACCATAAGCAATCGCTTCATCACGGGAAGCCCCACCTTTCATACCGCTTCATCGCGGTCAATTTCATCACATTACTTCCGCTCCTACGGTATGACCTTTACCGCATACTTCGTATTGTCACACGTAACGTAGATCCAGAACGGTCCGTCATCCCAGCCCTCATATGCCAGATAAACTTCCGTCTGCCATCCCGCCTTGAACGATACTTCTTTCGAGTCCCCGCCTCCCGGCATGTCCTCGCTCTTCTCGCACTCCAGCCGGACAGTAAGCGTCTGGTCTTTATCGGAAATTATATTGACGATCAGATTACCGGACGCCCTCAGACTACCTGCATAATCAAACACCACGTGAAAGATGTCTATTGACGTATCTGCCGTGTACGTATGATTTATGTGACTGATACCTGTGCTGCAGTTGTATTCCTCAACATAATAATCATACGGATAATAATACCACGCCTGCTGGAGATAGACCGGCAGCAGTCCGGACAGTTCAAGCAGTTCTCCTTCGCCCAGATGGCTCGATACTTTGCAAAGCTCTGTCATATCCGGGTCAATGCGGTAGATCGAGGAACCGATCTCTATCCATAACGTACCAGGCGCGACCGGAAGTGTTTCGGAAAACTCATTGACCGGCTCATCGGAGATCGCGCTGACTGCGATATTTGTCTTTTTCGCGTTTCTTAACAATCTGATCAATGAATCCGCCAGATCGCACGGCAGAATTTCTTTGATCCCCACACCGTCGCCGCTGAAATTGTACCTGATCAGTCTGACAGTGTCTGCTTTATGAGCGCCTTCGGAAATAAACGGAATTATACTGCTTTCGTAAAGCACTTCGTACTCGCCCGTTACTTCTATATAACTGCAAACCTTTTTCGCCGTAAATACCGCAAAACACGGAAGCGCGGTACCATCTTCGGAATTGGGCCGGAACTGCATTTCCCCGGACGATACAAAGTCAAGAAACTCCGCTTCGCTTAATCCGGAAGCAATCAGTTCGGGCGCAATATTCTCCATATCTGCGGCATCATTTACTGCCCAGACGTCAACAGATACAAGTTCCGCATCATCGTTCATTATAATACATATTTCTCTATCTGCCCTGATCGTAATCAAATTGCCTTTTTTATATGAATTAGTTAATTCCTTCATGATATACCCGACCTGATACTCAGAACCGAGATCCATATATTCCATACCTATGCCGTTATAAATATAAAACGCCTTTATCAATTCCGGCCCTGTGATCGAACCCCCCATCTATATTTGCGACCGTCATAGATGAGCTGTGGCTGGAAATGTACCAGAGGCTTGACGGGTCATCCCGAGGAATAGGCGTAGGTCCGGGAGTCGGTGCGGGTGTAGGCACCTCTGTCTTAACGGGAGTATGCTCAGGCGTCGGAGTCGGTGTTTCAGGATAAGGCGCAGTTTGCGTCGAAAGCGGATCGGGCGTTGTAGTATTTTCTCTGGAATAGTCAAACAAGAAAGTGAAAAACTCATAAGGAGTCACGCCGCCGATAGTCATATCGGATCCGTCAAACTCAACTTCTCCGCCCATCCAGCTCCTCGTATCGAGGACGTACGAAGCGGTGCGGTTTTTTACTACAAATAAAGCGCGATTATAGACAGACGGGGAAATCTCAGTTACTTTCCCGATCTCCGGATCATATGCGAAGATCGCATAATCCAGCCCAATGCCATCACTCGCGATCGTCGATGCAAGCAATCCGGGTGTTTCTCTGTTGTTAATATAAAACGGCACAATACTATAAACCGTTCTCTCGGATAAGTTATCCGAAAAAACATGCCTTATTTCGCCGTCTGCAAAAAGAACGTCCAGTCTGAAACTCTTGTCTCCATCCGAAGGAAGAACACCATCGTACCTGAATATCTGCCCGATACCTTTGATCCCTCGCGGCGAGATATCCATCCAGTACCCTTTTCCCGAAGTCGCGGAAATATTCAGTTTTTCACAATACTCCAACATTTCCGCCGTCTGTTCTGCGGCATTCTCCATATCTTTAAATAATTCTTTAACATAAACTTCCCATTTATTCAGAAAGTCTGTTCGATCGGTATTATCGTTCATTTCAAGGATTCCGAAATCATAAACGTCTCCGTGAACAGCCCCCGTGAAATCAGTCAGTACAGGCTCTTTCAGCGTATATTCCGGTGCGGGCGTGCTTGTACTTGCTGCAACATCGGCACCGGCGTCAGTACTGATATCGACACCTCCAGGCTGTATGACGTCGTTCGACCGGGCATTTCGCCTCCCGAGCATGATCCCCGTTACCACCGCCGCACTGATCACGAACAGCAGCACTGAAACGGCAACGCTGAACGCCGGGTTTCTGAAGAAGCCGCCTCCCGTTCTCTTTTTAGCCTTCTGCTTCTTTCCGGCGCTTTTTCCGGCAAATTCCGAGCTCTCTTCGATAAGATCTTCAGGCATTTGTTTTATGATTTTTGAAATATCGTTATCGTTCATA
>JAGADO010000069.1 GCA_017613535.1 Clostridia bacterium
GAGATCTTTGCCGAACCGCTTAAATTAAAGCGGATGGAGCGAGGCGGGTCAAACCAGTTCGTCGTTTTCTATACTCACACATATGAAGGTTACTGCCTGACTGAAGAAGAGCAGCTTCACGAAAAACGCTGGTATACGACGGATGATAACAACTCGAACGTCGTTGCCGCCGGTACCGCTTTTTATGATGTGCTGAAATCTGCCGGAATAAACGGTGTTAATAACCTTACCGTTCATAATGACGGTTACGATGCTCTTAATTCGTACGAATACAGTTTAGTCACGCTCAAGTCGGAGATCGCCTCGAACCCCGAAACGCTTCTGACGCTTGACGTTCACAGAAACGGCTACGGCTCGCTATATAAGGGTAAATTATACGGACCTACGGTCGAGCTCGAGGAGCAGAAGTATGCGAAAATAATGTTCGTTATCGGCCTCGATTACGACAGCGAAACCGGTACGTATAATTACGAAACGAACCCGTACTGGAAAGAAAACTTCAAGCTTGTATTTCTGCTTATGGAAAAGCTCGAGGAACGCGTTCCGGGAATAACGAGCGGAATTGCCCTTCGCCGCACTCCGTATAATCAGGGAGAAGCGCCGAATGCACTGCTGGTCGAGATCGGATTTGAAGGAAATCTTGTCTCCGAAGCACAGAGAACTTCGACGCTGCTTGCAGAGATCATAACCGAGTTATACAGCTGAACAGGAGAATAAAATGGCTGACAGAGATAAGATAAGAAATTTCTGTATAATCGCGCATATCGACCACGGTAAATCGACTCTCGCGGACAGGATACTTGAGATGACGGGCGTCCTTACGGAGCGCGAGATGGAAGATCAGGTGCTCGATAATATGGACCTTGAGCGGGAGCGAGGCATCACGATCAAGGCTCAGGCGGTGCGCCTTAATTATAAGGCTAAAAACGGAACCGAATACGTTTACAATCTTATCGATACGCCCGGCCACGTTGACTTCAACTACGAGGTCTCAAGGAATCTTTCGGCGTGTGAAGGCGCCGTGCTCGTCGTTGACGCGTCGCAGGGGATAGAAGCACAGACTCTTGCGAATGTATATCTGGCCATTGACCATAACCTCGAAGTAATACCGGTAATTAATAAGATCGACCTTCCCGCTGCTCAGCCCGAGGTCGTGCGCAAAGAAATAGAAGACGTTATTGGCCTTCCCGCCGACGATGCGCCTCTGATCTCTGCCAAAGTCGGTATCGGTATAGAGGATGTGCTCGAGCAGATAGCGGAGAAAATACCTGCTCCGTCAGGCGATGAAAAAGCTCCTTTGAAGGCGCTCGTTTTCGATTCGTATTATGACGCATACCGCGGAGTTATAGTGTACGTCCGGATCGTTGACGGTTCGGTCAAACGCGGTGACGTTATCAGGTTTATGTCTACGGGCAACGAGTACACGGTTACTGAAGTCGGCTGGTTCAAGCCGGGCACGCTGCTTCCGTCCGCATCCGTGGAAGCAGGCGAAGTCGGCTACATCGCCGCGGCTATCAAGGACATCACGGACGCTACGGTAGGCGATACGGTCACGCTCAGAGACGCCCCGGCCGACAAACCTCTCCCTGGTTATAAATCAGTACAGCCTATGGTGTTCTGCGGTATTTATCCTGTAGACGGAAACGATTACGACGCTCTGAGAGACGCGCTGTTTAAACTTAAATTAAACGATGCTTCACTCACGTTCGAGCCTGAGACTTCTCAGGCGCTCGGGTTCGGTTTCAGGTGCGGCTTCCTCGGACTGCTTCACCTCGAGATCATTCAGGAAAGGCTTTCGCGCGAGTTCGATCTCGATCTGATCACAACGACTCCCAGCGTTATTTATCACATTTTCCTCACGAACGGAGAAAAGATAACGCTTGATAACCCCTCTAACTTCCCGGATCCTGCCACGATTGAGCATATCGAGGAGCCGATGGTCAAGGCTACGATCATGACTCCGAAGGAATACGTGGGAAATATCATGGAGCTTTGCAACGACCGGCGCGGCGAGTTCATAAATATGGATTACATCGAGGAGACGAGGGTCGTTCTGACGTTTGACCTGCCGCTGAATGAAGTCATTTACGACTTCTTCGACGCGCTAAAATCGAGAACACGCGGGTATGCGTCGCTCGATTATGAATTGACCGCGTACAAACCTTCAAAGCTCGTTAAACTCGACATACTGCTGAACGGGCAGATCGTTGACGCGCTGTCGTTTATAGTCCACGAAGAAAAAGCGTACGGAAGGGCAAGAAAGATCGCGGAAAAGCTGAAAGACGTCATTCCGCGCCACCAGTTCGAGATACCGATCCAGGCGTGCATCGGAAGCAAGATTATTGCCCGCGAGACTGTTAAGGCGTACCGCAAAGACGTTCTGGCCAAGTGCTACGGCGGCGATATCACGCGAAAGAAAAAGCTCCTCGAAAAGCAGAAGGAAGGCAAAAAGCGTATGCGCCAGTTCGGCAACGTCGAAGTTCCTCAGGAGGCTTTCCTTTCCGTGCTCAAGCTCGATTCGGATAACTGATTTCTCCTGTTTTTACGCAATGGACAATTCTCTACTTCCCGGATTGTATATTCATATTCCGTTTTGCATCAGAAAGTGCAATTATTGCGACTTTTTCTCTGTCGGCAGGAAGGATTGCGCCGTTCAATTCGGTGAGAGTGTTTATGATGA
>JAGADO010000070.1 GCA_017613535.1 Clostridia bacterium
ATTCTAATGAGTTTTGGGGAGAGCTCATTAGAAAAGTCATTAGATATTGCCAAAAATCGGCTCTAATTTTTCTGAATAATGCAGTACATGTGTCACGAGCGATAATGTCTATGACCTCTCAGCCGTGGAACAATCGGGGTGCAAAAATTGCGCAACAAACAAGACTTCTATTTCGAACTCCGCTTCATAGATAGTTAATCCATCAAATATATTATGTCGCGGTTTTTTCCTCTCACCTCAGCGTCTTGCCTACGCTGAACGTACCATCGCCATTCCAGAACAGCTCGGTGATCTCGAGATATTGTTCGCCCGTGCCGTACCACATAGCGTTGGAGATGTACCATTTGCCCTTGAATTCGAACACTTCGGATGTACACCCGGGGAATATCAAATTCTTATCATCCGGCAGCACTTCCCAGCCGCGGTCTGGGTAGTCTGACGTAGCAAATGCCGTGCCTTTGCCGCAGTTAGTAAAAAACATGTAATATTTGCCGTCACGCTTCATTACAAAAGGAGATTCAGGCATGTGGTTACAGTTGGGGATAGTAAACGCGACACCGTCGGTCCAGTGGTACAGGTCATCCGAAAAGGCAATGCCCATTGCGTTATGCGTACTGCCGTCGTCCATCAGTTTGGAAGTACAGTAATACAGATAATACTTACCGTCATCGTCTGCAAACACCATTCCATCGCGGCAATCAGACCACTTGTCTGCTGACCATGGGCTCCATGGGCCAGGAATGAATACTGGATTGTCCGAGCAGCGCTCCCAGTGTTCCAGATCCTTAGACTTGGCCATACATATTGCCTGAGCGATGTTGTAATTCACACCGGTGTAGAACATATAATACTCGTCGCCGCGCTTTACAAATCCGGGAGACCACACCTGATAGTCATCGAACACGCCTTTCTGAGCAGAAAAAACAGGATGGCATGGCGTCCAGTTGACAAGATCGGTACTAGTCGCATGGCCGAATGTGTCAACGAACCGCTCGGGCCAGTCGTGACCGACGAATGCTCTGTTGTAGAACACATGCATCACGCCGTCTTTTTCGATAAAGTCGTGGTCAACGAACGCCCCACCCGGTTCGGCGTACTTTCCCTTGAGCGGTTCTTCCCCGCGCTCCAGCGCCTCGAGCAGTTCCTCCGCGCGTGCGAAAACAGACTCTTCGGTGTAGTGAAACGTGAAACCGAAGCGGTTGCCCGGGAAAACTCCGCACGCCAGGTCGTAGCCGCGGTTTGCCAATGTGTCGATGACCGCCACGGCCTTCACCGTTTCGAAATCGGTCTTCAGTTTGAACGGAGCCACTCTTACCATAATGTCGCAGTAGCGTTTGTACATTGTTTCGTTGAATTCTCCCATAATAAACCCCCTGTTTGCTTTATTAGCCAGAATAATTGTTCAGTCGATTGCACGCATCATCACATGCTCCTGCATTTCTGGTGAAAGGTCGATGAACCTCGCACAGTATCCCCAGACGCGCACGATTAGATCCGCATGCCGCTCGGGATGCACTCGGGCGTCCTCCATCTCCTCACGGCTGTAGCACGCTATATTAATGAATGGTAATCCAGACCCAAGCGCCCCTACTAAAAGTGAATGGATCGTTGCCAGTCCGTTTTCGTTCTTAGGCACATTTGACCGTGAAAGCGAAATATGCACCGGAGCCACTCCAAACGCTTTGGACAGCTGAAATTTACGCACTGACGTAATAACAGCAGTAGGGCCTTTGCAAGCTCTTCCCGGCACTGGAGAATAATGTTCTCCGATAGGTTCACTCCAGCGTCTACCGTCCGGCGTTGCACCTGTAAAGTAGCTTTCCTGAATATACATAAAACCGAGGAGCGCTGGCCAAACGATAAAGCCTGTTTCTTTCGTATAAGCACGGCATTCGTCAACGAACCTGTCTGCTATTTCCGATGCAATAAGGTCAACGTAATCGTCGTCGTTGCCAAACTTAGGCGCTCCTGCCAGCATTCGTCTGAGACCTTCATATTTTTCTGGAGCGAAATCGGTTGCGAGCGCATCCTCAAGTTCACTCATAGTGCAGAATTTGCGGTCAAATACTACATATTTTATTGCCGCCAGCGAGTCCGCCGCAGTAGGAATCGAACCGCTGAACAGCATATTCGTGTCGATCGAATCCTCATCCCGCACAAAATCCTCTCCAGTTTCAAGCACGCGCTCAAAAGTGCCGTTCAGAAATGCCGGTGCAATACCCGTGCGTTTTATCCTTTCATGCACTTTGTGTAGAGCCTTACACTTTTCGCGCACCTGATACAGATATTGACGCAGAAACGCTTCTTTCACTTCTTCAAACGATTGTGCGTTTATAACGTCACCGGATACGAAACCGGCTATGTTGGCCGTTGACCACTCGACAGGCTCGCTGTTGACCGTCCAGTAGCGGCACTCGGGCTTTCCGGGGAGTGCAGCTTCGCGGCCGTTGTTCAGCATAAGTTCGACGCACTTTACGGCGTCAACGCGCTCGAAATATATTGCCCCTCCGCGGTCGATCACGATCTCTGTGCAGCCGTCATTCGTATACCTCGCCGCAACGTCACGCGTAAACCCTGCGTCAATAAACGCCGGGATTATCTTTTCGTCATTGTAGACCGAACACTGACCGAATCCTTGGAGATGCAGGCGGCTGATTAGATCCATAAAATCCGGAGGTGTTCCGCGATGTACGCGCGCATTGATGTGAGGTTCTGTCATCGCGGTATTAATCGATGCCTCCAGCATGATGTACGACAGTTCGTTAGTATCATCTTCGCCGCTTGCGCTGCTGCCTCCGGTCATGACGTTTATGAGCGTGTCACCGCTGCCACATTCATTAATCTTGCGCCACAGCGCCTCTATGATCAAGAGTGCCTCGTCCCGCGTAAGCCTCCCGGCGTCAATATCCCTCCTGTAGAACGGATAAAGATACTGGTCAAGCCTGCCGATTGTGGCGTTGCCCAGCACACACCGTACGCGCCAGCACAGATAAAACAGTCTGACGGCGTCAAGAAACGTCTGCGGCGCGTCAGAACCGAGTTCGGGATAATGTTTCCCGACGTAACGGGCCATCTCCTCGTAAACGTTTACAATCGCGTTCAGCACGGCGCGGTTCACCGCCGACAGCTCCGGTTGCTCTGCAAGCGTTTGTTTAGCCTTTTCCGCGACTCCGCGCACACCGAGTTTTAGGAACGCCGTGCCCATCGGATAATGGAAATTATCGTCCATGTTCCAGGTGGTCTCGCGGAAGGCGCCGAGCGGGTCCTGCTGTTTTATAGCGTTCACCGTACCGAGCGTTTTAGCCTGCATTGCCGCCACTCCGGCGCCGAACGATGTGAAGCCGCCGATCAATTCGCCCTCTTTCAGCACGACCGGAGCATTTTTAAGAAACACGACAGTTTCGCGTGCGTTGGCGTCGATCTTTCTGATCAGGTCGTTTGTTTCGTTTTCAGTGAGTTCTTTTTTCATTTTCGATATACCTTTTGAACAGATCTGAATAAACTTTGTGATTATGCGCATCAGGCAGGAACGTGCGGACCTGCCCGAATGACTTTTCGGGCCGGTGATCATGGTCAATTATATCGCTTTTCCCTGCAGTTCTTTCGAGTCCGGCGCGCGCCAGCATACCTGCTCCGATCGCGGCCACGTTTCCGGCGTCAGCGGGGACAATTATTTCCGTTCCGAATATATCCGCGAAGATCTTCATCCAGACGTCGCTCTTCGCTCCGCCTCCGCATACCGTTATCCGCACGTTTTCAAACGCTCTGCACGAATCGGTCCCGGCCGCATTGCTGCCTGCGCTCAGTATTGAGAATGCTATGCCTTCGAGCACACTTCGCGCGATATCCGGACGTTTTGTCCGCGACGTAAGCCCGGCAAACGAACCGCCGCCGGAAGCCAGAATATCCGGCACGAAGACTACCCCTCCGGCGCCCGGCTCCGCCTGTGCGGCAAGCTTATCAAATTCACTGTATGACCGCTCGAGTTCAGGGAAAAGCGTATCTGCAGCCCAGCGCAGCGCCGTGCATGCGGCCAACGTTCCGAACTGCGACGCATACCCTTTGTCCGTGCCCGTGTCCCACACGAACGCTCCCGCCTCGAGGTCAAGCAGCGGTTCTTCGGTCAACCGCACGAGCTGCGCCGACGAGCCCAACGAAATAAACGTATTGCCGCGCGCACCGAGCGTTGAACAGACGTTGTCAACGCCACCCGCAAATACCGGTATTCCGTCCGGCAGTCCCGCGGCACGGCCGAAGCTGCCGGCCGTTACGCCCACGAAGTCGCTGCCTTTGATGAGGGGCGGGAATATTGACCGCCTGAGCCCCGCGGCCTCAATCAGTTTTTCGGAATAATCATGTGTGTGCAGGTCGTACACGCCGCTGCCGGACGCGTACGAACGGTCGGTGACAACGACGCCCGTGAGCATGTAATTAAGATAGTCTTTTGAGCCTATAAACAATTCGGCGCCTTCGTACAGTTCAGGCGCGTGTTTCTTGAACCACATCAGTTTGAAAACGGAATACAGTTCCGGTGCCAGGCCGCAGCCTGTGATCCGGTACCACGCATCCCGGTCAAAACGGCGGAAGAATGCTTCCGCCTGCTTAGTTGCACGCCGGTCCGACCATATAGGAGTAAGCAGATCCCGTGTGTCGCGGCCGTCTGTAAATACCGGGACCACGCCCATGCTGTGGCCGGAGATGGCTATTGCCGCCGGTTCGATGCCGGCCAGCCGTATGAGCTCCGCCGTCAGTTTTGAAAACACTGTTGCCCATTCCGCAGGTCTCTGTTCCGTCAGACCGGGGCCGTTAACATAAGTGTTGATCGGGGCATAACACGAACCAAGTACCCTCAGCCCAAAGTCGAGGGCAACTGCCTTCATCCCGCCGGTTCCAAGATCGTATGCAAAGATCGCTTTCAATTGACACCTCCGCGTTCAGGCAGAAGCTGCACTGCCGCCGTGACGCCGTATCACAGCGAGATCATATAGATCTCCCTTATATCTTCCCTGCTCATTTTAGGGTTCGAATTCAGGAAACCGTCCGGGCCGAAACTGACTTTTACCACGTCGTCGGTCAGCCGGTCGATATCCGCCGCGGTCGCTCCGAAGCGGCTGATATGTGTTTCCACACCGTATTTCGCGCCGAGCTGTTCGATCGCCTCTCCCGCGCGCGAAAGCGGCACGCCTAAGATCCGGCGCGCGAACTGTGTATACCTGCGCTTTTCGGCCGGAGCTTTTCGCGACATAAATATGCACCAGGCACGCATCATACAGCAGAGCGTTGCCCCGTGCGTAGCGTTATAAACCGCACTCAGCACGTGACCCATCTGATGCATTGGCGTAAATCCAAACGTACCTGACGTCAGCCAGCCGTTGAGGCCGATACTCGCCGCCCACATAAGCACGCCGCGCGCCTGGAGATCGCCGGGATCCCGGTACACGATCTCAAGGTTTTTCAGCACCGCCTTCATAACGCCTTCCTGCATGCCGTCCTGGAGATCGAGGTTGCTTTTCACCGCGCCGCCCGGTGCATCCGACACCAGCGGATCCGGGTTCAGGTAACTCTCGGCAACGTGCGCCAGAATGTCGATCGACCCTGCAGCGGTCTGGTACGGAGGCAGGCTCACGGTAAGCTCCGGGTCAAGTATCGCCGCTTTCGGGTACAGGCACGACGGTTCCCAGACATACGATTTTTTGCGCGTTTCATCGTCTGTTATCACTGCCGTGGGATTCATCTCGCTCCC
This sequence comes from Clostridia bacterium, assembly GCA_017613535.1. GTDB lineage: Bacteria > Bacillota > Clostridia > UBA1212 > UBA1255 > UBA1255. The sequence goes on from JAGADO010000070.1 coordinate 5,744, forward strand.
GGTCGCAGGCAGCGTAGGTATCATTACGGTGGGCAATGCGCGCACGGGATTTATGCTCTTTATATCCGAATGGCTGAACATGAACATCGAATAAATATCGCGGCCGTACAGCACGCCGGCGGCAATGACTTTCGCGCAGTCCATCACGCTTCCGCCTCCGACGCCTACGATGATATCAATATCCCCTTCCGCCTCGCACAGCTTGATCCCTGCCCGCGCCTGCGAGATCAGCGGATTCGCGGTCACTTCTTCAAAGCGCGTATACTTGACGCCTTTTTCTTCAAGCGAGTCACACACTTTCTGCACGATTGATCCGACTGAATGCGAATTCTTGTACGATACAATTAGCGCATGTTGACCGCCGGCATTTTTAACTATCTCTCCCGCCCGAAGCACGCTGCCTGGGCCAAAAACTACGTGAACTGGATTATAGTATTCAAAGTTTTGCATTTTTGACGGCCTCCTCCGCGATCTTTTTGCAAGACTGAAGCCCGATACCGAAGCGTGTGCAGCCCGCCTCTGTCATTTTGGCAATCGTATCGATATTTCTGATCCCTCCGGCAGCTTTGATCTGCGCTGCGTTACCGACGACGCTCTTCATAAGTTTTATATGTTCCACGGTAGTCGGGTTAGGCATCCAGCCAGTACCGGATTTTACAAACGTTATTCCCGCCTTAACGGCGAGCTCGCAGCCTCGTTTTATTTCGTCGTCGGTGAGCCGCGTGACTTCGAGAATACATTTCGTCGTATGTCCCGGAACTGCTTCGACAACACTGCGGATGTCATTTAACACAAAATCGTACAGTCCGGACTTCAGCGCACCGATATTGATCACCATATCGAATTCGTCGCAGCCCGCCTCCAGCATCCTTTGTGCCGTGAGTACCTTGACCTCGGTCAATTCTCCTCCGGACGGGAAACCCATTGTCCCGCCGAGCAGGATGCCTCTCCGGCCTTTTTCTTCCAGTTTCTGCGCCAGATACGGCGTAAACGCAGGCAACGTAAACAGACACTTTGGCTTGTGTTCGTACGCGAATCCGACCATTTCGTCGATTTCCGCAAGCGTATTGCACCCCTGCACACAGCTGAGGTCGATCATCCCCATTATCTGTTCGAGCGTCATTTTCCTGCCGCCTGACTTCGTAATATCACTCATTTTCTGCCCCCCGGTCAACGATCATTTTATCCGGTGATCACGTTTACACTTATTCCTTCGCCCTGCGACACGCCCGAAAACTCCAGCGTACTGCCGCCATTTCCGTTTTCGAAATATTCGATGCGTATCCGGTGGTATCCCGCGGCCAATGGCAGACTTCCCTTGCCCTCCGTGACCGTATGCACGCCGGATATGTTTACTATCTCGCGCCCGTCAATGAACAGTATCGATCCGTCGTCGGAGCGCAGCGTAAAGTCGTACATTCCGTCATTGTCAACTCTGATGCAGCCGTCAAACGAGAGCGCAAAGGACTGCGAGTTTATGTCGCCGACTTCAAACGAATCAACATTCTTGCTGTTTCCCTGTTTAAGCAGATCCAGTTCCGGCTGCTTCCCATAATCCTTTGCCAGCGCATATACCGTGCGGCACAGCGCTCCGGTCTCAGCCGCTGCCTCACTGCTCATTGCCGGCATATATTGTATAAGATTTCCGGTCCTGGCGGGTTTTATTTTTTCACCCGACTGTTCGTATTTTTTGCTCGTTTCGAATACGTATCTGCCGCGCCGCTCAGGTGCGCTGTCACCGGTAAGACACCAGTCAGAAAAACTGTAAACGTCGGTCACGTTGTCCAGCCAGTGGAATCCGAACCGCACCTCTTGCTCTGCCTTGCCGATCAACGAACGCGGCACGGTGACCGAAAGAGTATTGCCCTCAGCCGTATATTCTACGAGCCCGATCTCCTGCCAGACGTCATCGTTATAACGGCAGAGTACAGTTCGTGAATCGTCGATCACTTCGTAGTTTATAAGGTAATCGTAGCCCATAAAACCGGTGCTCTCGTCACAGTCTGCGTCAATGAACAGCAGCATCCAGTTTCCTTCGCCGCGTCCTTTCAGTTCGTCCGCGGTCACGGCGGCAAACACTATATTCGATCCTCCGCACTCAACTTTGCAGCTGACAATATCATTGCGCCCGGTCCGGTCAATATATTGTATCGTCCCCGTCGTATCGGTGGAGTCGCGCCACACGGTATCGCCGGCAAAATCGCGGTATTCGCTTTGACCGTCATCGCTGCCGGCAGGCGGATCCATGCCCTTGAAACGGCGGATGATGCTCTGGAGCTGGTAGAAATAATTGTCCCCGTACCCGTTCTTGATCGGCGCCAGGTCGCGGCTGAATTCGCGGTTGTACGAATCCACGAATCCGAACCCCGTCCCCCCGTCTTCCGACGCGAAATATTGCGCGATCCATTCGTTCCAGCCGCTGATCTGCAGGTACGTGACTTCCGGATGGTTCTCCATTACCCACTCGAACTGATCCTCAAGATACAGTCCAAGCCCGCTCGTCTCCTTCTCGCGGAACTTGTCGAGCGTGCCTTCTTCACCACTGCGGCCGTAACCGATCCGGCAGTACGAGCCTCCGATGATAGTCACCTGCTCCGCGATCTCCGGCGAAGTGTCCCAACTGTACGCTATTGCATCTTCTTTATATCCGTGCATGAACAGAGGATTGCACCACGACCAGCGGTACACAGGTTCGCCGGGATACGTGCCGTACTCGGTCTCGGAAGGGACCCAGGCGAAACGCGTAGTGAAGAACTCGCGAAAACCTTCATTGTAAAGCACGGGCAGATATGTTTTTGGATATGTATTCTGTGCGATATTTTCCTCTACACGTTTGAGCAGGATAAGAGGTTTGCCTTGCACGTAAAACCAGAGTTCGCGGTATTTTTCCTGAGAATAAAACTTGCGGTAGAGATAACCGGCATCTTCCATCGTTCCCGTATCCGAACCGAACACCCATGGCACGATACAGGGCGTACTGTTGCCTTCCGCGCGCATCGCGAGCGACGTATCTAAAAGCAGCGTAAACGCGTCTTCGTAAATGCCGCCGTTCGTAAAATCAAGGTAGATATAATCTACACCGGCCAGCGACAGATAGCGCAGATTCCGCTGCACGACCCATTCGTCAAGCGAAGTCGCGTACCCGGTCTCGGGCTCCGTGAACCAGTGAAACATTGCTTCTGAACCGTGACCGGGATGATCCGGATCCTGCGCGATCAGTTTCGTATTGTCCGAAAGCGAGTTGGCCAGGCATGTCCAAAGCGTGTAAAATACCCCGACGTACTTGTTCTCTTTCGTGGGGCCGGTCTCTTCGTACGTTGGCAATTTGCGCCCGATCGCGTCTACGGCCGCAATATCATCGGTCAATCTGACCATCGGCGTATTGCCGTTCGCATCAAGCACGTAAAGTGATCCATCATCGCCTTCGGGGACGGAGACCTGCTGAAGCGCCGCGGTGCGTTTGCCGGACAAGTTGACAACTCCGGTAAGTATCAGCACGAGCGCAGCAGCGGCAATCACACCCGCGCCGGCACACGCGCCTATCCGGACCGCCTTCTTTTTTGCAAGCAACAGCGCCACCGCAGCGATCCCAACGGCAATAGCTAATGCTATGACCAGCACGCATATCTCCGCCGTTTCGATCCTGCTGCCGGTTCTCTTTTCAAACTTGACGGCACGCCTCAGCACGATCGAAGCCTCGTCAATGACCGACGCCTTCACAACGCTGTCGAATGCATTGCCCGAAAGCGCCGAAAGTTCGACATTGTCAACGCTCCCGACCACGCCTTTAAAGCAGAATCCAACGGTCCCCGTTTCGGGCACGATCGCATCGCTGCCGGACAATACTGCATTTCCCGCGGCGTCGAGCACTTCAAAGCCTGTGTACGCAATACCATTCCAAATGCCGGCCTGTCTCTCCGCGGGATTGCTCAGCCGGAGCATGCACACAAGACTTCCGCCGAACGTGAACGATACTTCGGTCCCGCGGTCTTCGACGGAAAAACTCACTCCGTCTTTAAAATCAGCACCGTTCGGCAGATCTATATCTACGCGGACATTTCCGTAACCGGACAGCCGGTCAATATCAAGCGTGTGCACGACCAGTTCGAGTTTCGATTCCGCTACTCCCGCCATAAAACCCAAATAACCGGGTCTTCCGTCATTCCCGGATGCTCCGTTATCCAGTTCGGTCAGCGCCAGTTCTTTCTTTCCTGCGCCGAACCCCGCAGGATTGCGAAACAAAATATACCCCTTGGAGCTGCCCGAAATATTGCCGCGCTCCGATTTTATCTCTCCGGAAAACGCATAATTCACGTAATTATCGCGCCTAAGCAAAGTTGTAGCAATACCGAGGGCGCCATCGCGCGATCTGAGCGAACTCCAGTCTGCGGCATACCACTCTCCGTAAAGTTGAAGCGGATCATCAATACCGTCAAATGATTCTGAAAATACCTGTGCCCCGCTTCCTGCCGACACGGAACACGTAAAAAGTATCAGAAGGCACAGCATCGCAGCCGCGGCCAACGTTAAGCGCAGGTGTTTTTTATGCGTGAAGGCTTTCATATATGTGTCCCCCGTCCGGAACAAATATGGTCTTTTATTTTTGTTTCTTTCTCTTAACTGCTGCGATCGCGATCACGGCGGCCACTATCATAACGACAGCGATTGCCGCGATTATAAGCCAGGTGGTACCGCCTTTATCTGTTTCGTTATCCTTATTATCCCCGCTTTTTTGTGTTGCCGGCGGAACCGTTCCCGCTGCAGTTGCAGTGTCCGCGGGTTTATCCGTTGCCGCGGGCTGCATTGTAACGGTTTCTTCTGTCGCTTTGGGCTCTTCGGTGGGCTCGGGCGTCGCAGTCGGTTCGGGCAAGTATTTTGCGGCAAATTCCGCAGGGGCGCTGTACAGAGCTTCTATCTCTTCCGCCGAATATTCGCGGTATGAGAACAACATATCGTCAACGTATGTTTCGCTCGTGACGTAATGCGTCAATTCCATTCCCAGGTAGAAAATAGTATCGCTGAAACCGGTAAATTCACTATTGCTCACGTTCTGTTCGACCGTAAGCTGTCCGTCGAAATATCCCTTGAACGTCTGTGTTTCGGCGTTGTACGTAAACGCAGCGTGATGCCAGTTATCGTAATCATCAAATTCATCGACAATAAAAATATCGACCGATTTACCGACACTGCCGCGAATCGATGCGAAATTGCCCCCGTAGCCGTTGCGGTAGTACAGTTCGATGAAATCGCTGCCCTCAAACGCACCGGTCGAGAAAAGGCAGTTCCACTCGCGCCCGACGTCCGCCGGTATGCAGAACCATGCGGCAACGGTAAATTCGCTGACTTCCTCCGTGACCGCATCGGTTTTTGCCCATCCTGACGTTTTCTGGTCGATCGCTCCGGATTCCGGATATGCGCCGTCCGTGTAGTCGTCAAATGATTCAAAATAGAATGAATTTCCGGATATCACATCGTCGGCGCTGCCTTCCATTGGCCAGAAATACATTTTTTCGCCGGAAGTCTGCTCTGTCTGTTCTGCCGCCCCGACGTGTACCGTACCTATAATAAAGCACGGAAGTACGCCGATCGCCAGCAGCAGTGCAAATAATTGAAACACTTTTTTATGCGCGTTGTTTCTTCTGAACATGTTGATCCTTCTTTCTGCTTTTAAAAACGTTTTGGCCGCAGGTCGGGCCGATTGTCAAGAAAAGTATAACATAATGATGTTTGCGGTGTCAATAAGCATTTTTAAGCGTTTTTATTGATATGTTTGGCAGAAAGATAATAATGTATGAGCCGCATATTCCTGACGACAATTATCTCAACTTGCGTTTTCGTGCAAAAATCCGACGTTCGCAAATCTGTCATTTCGTGCAAAATACGTGCCATCGAACTCGTCATTTCGTGCAAAATCAGCGTATTTCAACTTGCATTTTCGTGACTAGACCTGTATAATGCCGTATATACGGTCAAAACTGTATCAGGAGGAAGCTGAAATGCTGAAAAGAAAGATATATGACGAACTGCTGAAATGGAAGCAAAATAGCAATGGAAAGACCGCGCTGCTTATTGACGGCGCAAGACGTGTGGGAAAAAGCTTCATTGCCGGGCAATTCGCGAAACAGGAATACAAAAGCTATATACTGATCGATTTCGGTAATGCACCGAAGGAAATAATTGACCTCTTCGACAATGAAAGCACTAACCTTGACCTGTTTTTTGCGAAACTCAGTGCATATTATTCGACAATTCTCCATAAAAGAGAATCTCTGATCGTATTCGATGAAGTCCAGCAGTTCCCGAGAGCACGCCAGCTTATCAAATATCTCGTCGCTGACGGGCGTTATGATTTCCTTGAAACCGGTTCCCTAATTCGCCTTAAAAAGAACACGGAGAAAATCATCATTCCTTCGGAGGAAGAACATATCGAGATGTTCTCGCTGGATTTTGAAGAGTTCCTTTGGGCAATGGGTGACGAAGCGACCGTGCCGCTGATCAAACAGTGTTTTGATTCAAAAATCCCTCTCGGCCAGACGCTCCACCGCAAGATCATGAACGATTTTAGGCAATATATGCTCGTCGGGGGCATGCCTCAGTCCGTGCTCGCGTACATTGACAGTAAGAACTTTGAGGCCTCGGACAATGAAAAGCGCAGGATTCTTGCACTTTATCGCGAGGATGTTTCCAAGTTTGCTGCCGGATACGAAGAGAAAGTTTATGCGGTCTTTGACGGCATTCCCGGTCAGCTCTCTAAAAAAGAGAAAAAATATAAAATTACTTCTATCAATAAAAATGCCCGGTTCCGCTCGTATGAAGACTCATTTATCTGGCTGAGCGAGGCTATGATAGTTAATTTGTGTTATAATTCGACTGATCCGAACGTCGGTCTGGCGCTCAGTTCAGACGTGACCACTCAAAAGTGCTATATGGCTGATACCGGTCTGCTTGTTACGCAAACGTTTATGGACGGTCCGGTCACAAATAACGAGCTCTACAGAGCCATTCTGTTTGATAAAATTGACATTAACGAAGGAATGATCACGGAGAATATCGTGGCGCAGATGCTCAGGAGGAACGGCCATAAATTGTATTTTTATTCACGTAACGATACCTTTGACCGCGAGAACCGGATGGAAATAGATTTTCTTATCAATGAAAACAAAAAAATCGCGCCGATTGAAGTCAAATCGGGTAATTACCGCTCTCACTCTTCTCTCGATAAATTCAGGAAAAAGTTCTCGCACCGGATAGGCAATTCATATATTCTTTATTCCGGCGATGTTTTGATGAAAGACGGTATCTGGCACCTGCCTCTTTATATGGCGATGTTTTTATGATGACCGTAAATTGGGTGTTTGGCGTTGGCGGGCACAGCTCAGCTCGTCTCACAGCCCGTCCTTGGTAACGACCACGAATTCGTGGCGGCTGGCGATTATTTTAACTAGCGCGAGTTGACTGACCTTGTCCCCGGTATAACATTTGCGGACAACGGTGAGCAGCGCCTCTCCAGGCTCGACGCCGAGCAGCATTGCCTCCTCGTAATTCGCGTTGCACGCGCTGATCGTGTCCTCGGCCAGATTGTACGTGATCCCGTACTCTTCTTTCAGAAATCTGTACAGCGACAGGATGCGGTCCTTTTTTTCGGCCATGCCGGGCACATCTTCCTTGAACAGATAGTTGCGGGCAATTGCCACCGGCACCCCGTCTGCAATATGCGTCCTGTACACGCACACAAGCTTTGTCCCGAGCTCCACATCGAACTGCTCCGCCAGGAATGCGTCGGCGGCAATATCCGTGACGTATACGTCTTTTACCCCCACGTCGTACCCGCGTCGCTCTAACGTCGCCGTCAATGAATTGAAGTAGTTGAGGTTTTGTTTCGTTTTATTGCTTAGGACAGTGGTTCCAATGCCTTGCCTTACTGAGATCAGCCCGTCCTGCACTAGCATACTGACGGCTTTGCGCACCGTTGTCCGGCTCACACCGTACATTTCTTCAAGTTGCGTCTCGTTCGGCAGCAATTCGCCCCTTTTGTATGTTCCGTCTGCGATTAGATTCTTCAATGCGTTGTATACGCGCGTGTATTCAGGTGTCCGGCTCACTGTCAACTGTCCTTTACAATGATTTGCTCTGTCTGCCCTATTATAACCCAATTCCGGCTCTGGTTCAACTTTACTATTGAACGTTGAAACAACACTCCTTATAATTAACTTGATTGTTGAGAGAAAACAAGAGAATTTTCAACCGAGTTGGCTTATTTGCTGGGTTCGAATCTTAAAATCTCTGACTTTTTTCAAAAAAGTAATGGAAAACTCATTAGAAATGCATTAGAAACTCATTAGAAAAGTCATTAGAAATGGCATATTTTAGATAAAGCGCCGGAGCAAAATCAAAACTGCGAATCGCAAAATATGCGCCTTTTTGTGGGTTTATCGTTCGTTTGTTACAGCAATACGATGCGGGATTCGAACCTAACCGGTGTCATGTCGCAACGGATTCACAAACCACTTTGCTATGACTGATTTTTAGGTAAAACTATGAGTAAAGTAGTTAAAAAGAAGCTCAACTCATTAGATATCTCATTAGATATGCTGCTCATTAGAAATTTGGCCCAAAAATGAGAAATGCCAAGATTCCAAAATTGAAGGTTTTAAGAGCCTTTTTTGATGTAAATAGTCCTTGCATCCGCACGAAAACACCTTAAAATTGCAAGTTTCAAAAGTTGTTTGCTCATAATTCAACTGCAACGTGTGCTTATGGTGGCGTTCTGTATATGATTTTACGACCGCGCGTTCCAAGAACAAGCACTTTTACGACATTTTGCGGCTAATCAGCACGTTGTTCAGAGAAAAGAGCAATAAAAAAGGCCCTTAAAAGAGCCTTTTTTGAACGGAGAGGATGGGATTCGAACCCATGTGAGCTTGCGCCCAAACGGTTTTCAAGTCCCATACAGTTGGTGGATTTTAGTGGAAGTTATTAGAATTTGTTGGAACTTACCACCCTGTCCCTTTGGCCAAGTTTCCTCATTTTAGTGGAAAATATGCCCCGGATATTAAGCTGTTTAGTACATTATAGCATGTTTTCAGTTTTAAAGAAAGCAGCAAAAATGCGTTTTTAGCGGTTTTTAAGTCCTCTCATTTTCTAATGGATTTCTAATGAGTTTTTAACGCAGCTCATTAGATAAGTCATTAGATATTGCCCGATTTTTGCCAAAAAAACTTGATCTGATGCAGTACATGTGTCACGCGCGATAATGTCTATGTCCCTTCACTCGTGTTACAACGGGGAACGAAAAAAAGCGGCTTTATAACAACCATATTTTTCATGTATGGATATTCTATTTTCAAGTAAAACTTTGGATTGTTAGCGAATAAATAGTCAGTCAATTGAAATTAGTTGAAAAAGATCGTTCATAGTATAATAATGCCCGGCAAAAATTGAGCCGGGCATTAAACATCAAGTGTCTGTAATAATTCGTTAGTTTCACAGAAACAAAAGTCAATAGATAATCAAATTATGTCAAATCATCTACCAAATATGGAAAATCTGGTTGAACAGAATAACTAAGTTTCTGTTTGTTGAGGAGAAGAATGACTTCCTTAACATCGCGTGCTTTCCCAGTAAAAATAATTTGCGGAGCAGACGATATTATTTGCCTCGCTCTTATAAAATTGACATTAACAATTTTTGATATGACTCGAATGTTTTTAGTAGAGCAATCACCGCCAGATAACAATGTTACTTGATAGTCGTTTGTATCACAATCAATAGGCTCGAAGTAACTAGTTACCCATCC
>JAGADO010000071.1 GCA_017613535.1 Clostridia bacterium
CAAATGTGGCCGTGCTTTTACTCAGTGGTATACGGCCACATTCCGCTATTCCATTGATTGTGGCCGTATGAATCGGGCGTGGCGCACGGCCGCAAACGGTGATTTCGTCAAATGTGGCCGTGCTTTTCTGCGGCGGTATACGGCCACATTCCGCTATTCCATTGATTGCGGCCGTACGAGCCGGTCATAATGCTGAAAAAGAGCCCTTTTCGACAATATCTTGACAAATTACCGGTCCTGGTGTAAACTACGGAGCGTAACTGAATAAAAATTAAAGGAGAGATATCGATGAAACGTATAAAGACTTTAGAAACCAAAGACCTTAAGAAGAGCGCCGAGCGCGGCGGATGCGGCGAGTGCCAGACGTCCTGCCAGTCTGCATGCAAGACCTCATGCGGCGTTGCTAACCAGAAGTGCGAGAATAAAAAAGGCTGATCGGGCCGAGGCGGCACCGATATTGCCGCGCAGCAGATCAGGTACATAGAACAGAAGCCGCCCGGACCGAAACTCCGGGCGGTTATCGTTTAAGAGGGAGAAGAGCGGATGATACATCAGTACAAACTTGACGGAAATAATATAGTGCTGGACGTGTACAGCGGAAGCGTGCACGTCGTTGACGACCTTGCGTACGATGTGATCGAAGCGATCGACAAGGGTGAAGCGGAAGAAGAGATCGTTGCCTGCATTGCCGACAGATACGGCGAAGCAGAGTCGGAAGTCAGGGACTGCATTGCCGACGTCAGAGAACTCGAAGCGCAGGGGAAACTGTTTTCGCCCGATCCTTTCGCGGGCCTCGCGTCGAAGCTTAAAAACCGCTCGAAAGACATAAAAGCGCTGTGCCTGCACGTCGCGCACACTTGTAACCTGAATTGCCAGTACTGCTTTGCGAGCCAGGGCAAATTCCACGGCGAACGCGCTCTGATGAGCTTCGAGGTCGGAAAACAGGCGCTCGATTTTCTTGTCGCGCACTCGGGCAATCACCGCAATCTCGAGGTCGATTTTTTCGGCGGCGAGCCGCTTATGAACTGGGATGTCGTGAAGCGCCTCGTGCTGTACGCCAGGGAGATAGAAGGACCGCTGGGCAAGAACTTCCGGTTCACGTTGACAACGAACGGCGTGCTCCTGGATGATGAAGTGATCGATTTCTGCAACGAACATATGCATAATGTTGTCCTGAGCCTTGACGGCAGGCAGGAAGTGCATGACCGCCTCCGCAAGGATTATGCCGGCAACGGCAGCTACAGCCGCATCGTGCCTAAATTTCAGCATTTTGTGGAAAAGCGCGGCGATAAAAGCTACTATATGCGCGGCACTTTCACTCATTTCAATACGGATTTCACGAATGATATCAAGCATATGGCTGATCTGGGTTTCACCGAGCTCAGTATGGAGCCTGTCGTCTGCGCCCCCGGTGACCCGTACGCGCTCACGGAGGAAGATCTTCCGGTGCTGTACGAGCAGTACGAGAAATTGGCCTGCTACATGCTGGAGCGCGAGCGTGAGGGCAAGCCGATAACGTTCTACCATTATATGATCTCGCTTGACCACGGACCCTGCATCTACAAGCGGCTTTCGGGCTGCGGCTCGGGCACCGAATATTTCGCGGTGACGCCGTGGGGCGATCTGTACCCCTGCCACCAGTTCGTCGGTGATGAGAAGTATCTGATGGGCAATATCTGGGATGGCGTTACGAATACGGCTCTCGAGGATGAGTTCCGTTCGTGCAACGTCGAATCTCGTCCCGCTTGCGCCGATTGCTGGGCAAGGCTTTATTGTTCCGGCGGCTGTGCGGCGAATGCGTATCACGCGGGCGGCAATATCAATGCCATCTATGAGTACGGGTGCAAGCTGTTCCGCAAGCGGATAGAGTGCGCGATCATGCTTGCTGCCCAAAGGGCAAATGATTAAATTGAAAATGGCAAATTGCAAATTGCAAATGGCAAATGATTCCTTTTAATTAAACGATGACAAAGAGATCCGGCCCCGCGTGGGAAGATAAGGTGACCGCCACCTCATCCTGAGCCAATAGCTGCGCTTAGATTATAAAAATGGTCGTTTTCTGTTGACAGGACCCAGCTAACTTGGTATTTCAAGTTTTTGCCGGGTCCTTTGGCGCTGTCTCCGTTGCATCGGCGGAGTTATTTTTGCCGAAAATACCCAGCATTTTTAAACTTTGGGGAAATTGCTTGGTACGCGGGCGCCGTCTCTTGATCAAAATGCGGCCAAGGCTCTGCTTCTTTTCGTTAAAATGACATATAACGTACCCAGCAAAACTTAAAATCATAAAGAATGCTGGGTAAAATTTAAAGAGCGTCTTGAAAAAATGAGCGAGTCAAGACAAGAAGGGACCTAGCAAATTTTACAAAGCGGAACTTTGCTGGGTAAATGGAACGCACCTTGCCCGAAAAATGGGCGAGTTCAGTACGCTATTCATAAAAATGAAATCGTGACAACTTCGCTGTTCGCCAGCATTTAAAATACGTTGATTTGTATTCCAACCCGGACAACTACGTTTCTCTTACGTACGCGGATACGCTGCTGGTCGGACAGGAATTGGCGCCATTGATAATGCCTGATTCCGACGACTCGAAGGCACTCCGTTTTGATGCACTAATATACAGGATCGAGCTTGCTTATCTGATCGGCAAGAAATACGGGAGAGGTCGAATCGATCTGATGAAAAAGGTCACTGCAATCGCTTCAGTTGCCAATATTCCCGAGATAATGGCGCAAGCGGATCTCCTGAACAAAATACTGCATACGGATTATATTGATAATGCGGATATTTCGGACTTCGAATATATTCGCGAGAATCTCCGCGATCTTATGAAGTACGTGCCGCTGTCAAGAATCATATACGAAACAAATTTCGATGATGATATTCTTTCGGTTGAATGGAAGGAATCTGAGCTTGAAAATGATGATCTGAAGAATTATAAAGCTAAAGCCGAGTATTATATTCGCAGCCATCAGGACAATAAAGTTATTGCGAAGTTGCGTGGCAATATCCCGTTGACTAAAGATGACGTGGGGGAACTGGAACAGATCCTTTGGAACGAAGTGGGCTCTAAGCAGGATTATGAAAATGAATATGGTAAAAAGCCGCTCGGGGAGCTGGTTCGCGAGATAGTCGGAATGGATATGAGCGCCGCAAAAGCTGCAATTTCAGACTATCTTGAAAATACGAATCTAGACAGCAGGCAGATCTATTTCGTGAATCAGATCATCGAATATATAGTTCACAACGGTATTATGAAAGACCTTTCAGTCCTTCAGGAGGCACCGTTTACCGATCAGGGGAGTGTTGTGGAAGTATTTACCGATTTGTCCCTTTGGCTTGGAATCAGAAGCATAATCGAGAGGGTCAATGCTAATGCAATTGCCGCATAGCGAAGCAGAGAAACGCCACGCATCAAGCCCGTTCATCCGAAATGATATATTTCGTCGCGCTTGACGGGTTCCGGAGCTCCGTTTTGAAAAACAAAGGATAGATGGTCTTATCAGTATCGAGCGGGACCCACTCGAGATACTCCAGTGTACCGTCATCAAGGAACCTGCAGGCCTGAATATCATAATCATCGGGCACTTTCATGTAGAAATAGAAGGCCGGCTCATAAATCAGGCGCTCTTTTTTATCGCCGATCGTCCCATAGAAATAAGCCTCGCAGACGAACCCGAGCCTGTCGATCTCCAACTCAAGACCAAGCTCCTCCTTAACCTCGCGAAGTATTGCCCGCTCGGCAGTTTCGCCAAACTTGATCCTGCCGCCGACAGAATAATAGAAGTCATCGCGATCGTTCCTCACCATAAGGACCCGGCCGTCTTTGACGATGATAGCACCGACTCTGATATTAATAACGCCATCGCCGCAGTGCACGCACATATCCTTGTCCATGAATTCTCTCCCTTCGGTTAACGCAAGCATATGCCGCCCCATTCGAGCATCGCAAATCCTTCGCGGACAAACGTCGGGAACTCCTGCGTGGTCAATTCGTCAGCTATTGACGGGTCGCACGCCGCGAACAGCATATAGACCTGGAGGGTATTGTCCGGGGCGGGAGAAACTGCGACAGGCATCAGCGCGTTGACGTCATCGCCGAACAGAAACTCCACGCGATTGTAGCTGTTCTCTGACATGAGCGGGAGCCAGAACGTGATAAAATCAGCCCGCTCCTTGAAATCAAAACCCATTGCCACGAGCGCAGCCTCGAGAAACGCCGCCGTATCCTCGCGCGCGACAACGAACCCTTTGTCGCTGAAGGAGGGATCGGGGCAGGCTGCACCGCACTCAGCCTCAAAATACATGTACGGGTATTGTTTGCCGTCCAGAGTAAGTGTGCCGTCAGGCGACGCGGTGAACGTCCAGCCATCATCGGCCGGATAATCCGGGTACGTAACAGTCAGCAGTTCGGGATAGCCGAGTTTTACGCTGACTTCCGTTTCGGTTTCGGGGAAAAAGTACAGCACCGGCTTATACTGCATCGGAGGATAGAACTGGTGGGTTGCGTACTTACCTGCCCAGATCACGGAACTGTACACCGTAATGGGCAATAAAGCCAGCGAGACGATTATTGCCCCGATCCTGAGCGGTATATCACGCTTTTCGGTGAGGCGCATGACCATGGCGATAATACCGAGGACAATGAATGTGATCCCGGCGAGTACCAGCAGTATGATCCAGAGCATAATGAGTGCTCTTCCCGCGGACCAGTCGGCGTCAAGTCCCAGAGTGGTCCGGAGGAACTCCAGCGGCAAGTTATTTATAATATTCCAGGCGCCGAAATAATACATAAATTGTATGATCGGATACGGCGTGAGGATCGAAAAGGCAGCGAGTGACACGCAGAAAATATTCTTTGCTGCGCCTTTTTTTCTGATCGAGCAGAGGCAGACGATGCAGAACGCAGCGAGAAGTATGCATAAGACGGTGACAAGTATCGTTGCTTTTGTGTTCGTGTCCGCGATAAACAGTGTGGATTCAAGGAAGAGGGTACGGTTGCTTAAAAGTATAACGATCACGTACGCGGGGTACACCGCTCCGAGGATCAGCTCGACAGCGCCGGTGAGCATTGCCCAGCGCTCGATTCCGCGCGCCTTTATCGCCCGCATGATCCCGAACACACACCCCGCAAGCGCGGCTGCCAGCGCCCCCGCTGCCAATGATACGATCAGGTAAAACTGCTGCGCCATGTTGACCTCCTTAATGATGGCAAATGGTAAATTGCAAATGTCAAGTTGTAAATGGCAAATGGCAAGTTGTAAATGGCAAATTGCAAGTTGCCATTTCACATTATCTCTTCGAAATCTCCATCCTGTACAGCTCCGCCGCGCCATCGTGGTTGAAGGCGATGTAGTATGTGCCGTTCACCCAGAACATTGACTCCGACTCCCACGCGAAATCGAGCAGGAACTGATCGACGAAATTGCCCTCCCAATCGTACACCACGATGAAATTCGAGTCAGAGCTGCTCATCGGAAAATAGACGTATTTTTCATCGGAACCCATGCCCTGCGCGGTGTAGCCGGTATTGTCCACCCGGTCGAACGAGCTGATCCAGTTAAGCTCGCCGTCAAGGAAGTGCAGCTTTTTACCGCCCTGGCTGATCGCGAACATATCCCGCTCCGCACTGTAGGTGATTGCCCCCGAGCCCTTTTCGATATCGATCGTCTGCTCAGCGACAGTTAACGTTTTCGGATCGACCGACGTCAATATCTTGCCCTCGCTGCTCCCGTGGGCAACATACAACAGCCCCGTTTTGCTGTCGTACGTCATGTCGTTGCCGTGGAACAGGTGTATCGGTGCGCTCGTTTTGAGCAGTTTTTTCGTCTTCAGGCTGTATTTGCATATTATGCAGTCGCCGTTTTCCTCCTGGCGCATTACGAAATACGCGTTCACACCGTCCGACGCCGCCCCCTGAGCGATCTTGTACTCGCCCTTCCCCGGACAACTCAGCACCGGCACGAGTGTCACTGTATATCCGTACTTATCGCCGGTGTCAAACAGCTCGCTGAACTGTATCCCGCCGCTCTCTTCGGCTTTACGCGTACAACCTGCGAGAAGAATGAACGAAGCCGCGACCAGCAGCGCGGTCAATACAAGTACAGCTGCTTTTATCAGCTTTTTGCTTTTGATTTTCATACGAGCCACGCAGCCTTTCTGCGTCAATTATAATTGCGGCGCGGCGGAAAGTCAAATTTTGCCACTCATTTCCGTGTCCGTGCGATGCTTTTTACTCCTGGCAGTTCTATGATCTTTTGTCCGTCATAGCAAATGCTTGAGAATCGCTGGTTTGCTATGACGAGGGCGCTGCCTAAACCGGAAAAACGGGCACATTTTACGATTTGCGTCATAGCAAATGAACTGATTTCTATATTTTGCTATGACGATGATGGCGTCCGGAACAGAAAAATGGACACATTTCATGATTTCCGTCATAGCAGATGAACCGATCCCGCTGTTTTGCTATGACGGGAGCAGCGCCCGCTATAAAAAATGACCGAGTCCGGACTAGAGACGGCGCCTGCTGTATTCCTCTTTCCTCATATCGCTAATTTGGGATTCATCGTTAGGTGTCGGATGTATCCCTTTTTCTCATATCGATAATTTGAGATACAGCAGGCACAAAAATCGCTCATTTTTGCTTTTGAGAAGTGCACCACTTCCGACTTTACGGATGAAACGGCGGAAACGATTTTTTCTGCCGTAAAGGGTCAATTTTTAAAATCTGCCGTAAACTGCGGAATGCCCAGGCTTCTAAATCAGCCCATTATTGCACCTCGTATTTTTATGTGCTATAATACCCGCAGTTTACGTTGCAGAAGGTGCAGAATCATGCACACCGAACGGCGTGAAAGCGAACAAACACAATTGGAGGCTAATTTTATGAAAAAATTTGTTGCTATTTTTCTCGTAATAGCGATGACGGTCGCACTGTTCGGCCTGATGGCGTTCGCAGAAGACACCAATATCGCTCTGGGGAAAAATGTAGAAGTCGAAATGACGGAAGGCACCGGAGACCCCAATATGGACGTGGGATTCTGGGATAAAAATTACCTCACCGACGGAATTGTCCCCGAGAACGAAACAGGCGTGTTCAACCATCTCGGATGGTACGCAGGAACGACGACCCAGGACGGCATCAATATTGCCCTGACAATCGACCTCGAAGCTGTTGCTGCAGTTTCTAAAATCGACATTCTTCCTCAAAAATTCCTTACCGGACAAAGCGCACCCAGCGACTTCACCGTTGCGGTATCCGCTGACGGATCAAACTGGGACGTTGTCGGAGAGATCAAGGACAATGCAGGCGAGAAAACCGAGCCCTTCAGCTTCACCGCAGGAAAAGACGCACGCTACGTTAAAGTAACGGTCACCAAAGCGAGCGCTGTTGCCGACACTTCTTATTTCTACAGCGGATTCGGCGAGATCGAAGTATACGGCACTGTAAAGAGCGACGTCGTAGTTGATAACACCAAAAAAGAAGTATTCACCTGCGAGCAGGGCGGAATCGTATGGGACGGTAATTACTGGCTCTCCAACGATACGTCCACCGGGCGCGCAACCGTAACGAATGGTATCGTTATCAATCCTTCCGCAGCTGTCGAGGGAATCGGTGTGGTTAATTTCTGGGCGAGCAACCCGAACAACACGGATAATCCTTCCGCTGCCGCTACGATCAAGATCTCCGTTTACAAGTACAATAAGGACTACGCTACCTC
Source organism: Clostridia bacterium (assembly GCA_017613535.1). GTDB lineage: Bacteria > Bacillota > Clostridia > UBA1212 > UBA1255 > UBA1255. Next base: position 7,720 of record JAGADO010000071.1, read on the forward strand.
CAAAGCAGGCGGCGCTGTTGCCGAAGGCGCCTTTACTTCAGCGGGCGACAACAACCTGAACGAAGCTTTTGACGTCGAAGGCACGAACTGCAGGATCAAATCCTACAACGGCACCAATACCGGTATCATGATCGTTCCGAACACCGCACTCGAAGCAGGCCAGTACCTGATCGAGATCGCAGAGACCGCCGATACTTCCGCCGAGCCCAAGGATCACTACCTTGTAATCCCGATGACCCAGGAAGCATGGCCGAACGAAAAAGCCGCTTACTACATGAACGGCGAGATCGATAATGGTATCACCACCAGGATCGGCGTTATCTTCACCGATAAAGGCGAGCTCCTTGATGTTGACCTTGATCTCACGACCGTCGATAATCCCCCCGAGACGATCGACAATCCTCCGGAGACCACCGGCGAAGAGCCCGAGACCAACGTTCAGACCGGCGACGCAGCTGTGGCAATGTTCGCAGTTATCGCTGTCCTTGCCATGGGCGCAGCTGTTGTGTTCATGAAGAAGAAAGCTTTCTGATCCTGAAATACCGGGCAAAACAAAATGACGGAAGCCGGACCTGCGGGTCCGGCTTTCTTGTTTAAAAAGCGCACGCCGAAACGGCAGAAACCGCCGGATTCATTGACAACACACCGCTTTAATGATATTATTGCCCCAGACTGGATCCGCGATCGCAGAGGATTGGAATTATATGAAACAGACCGGGAGATCAAATATAAATAAAAGGGCAGCGGCGCTGCTGATCGGAGTGATTATGTTAACGACAATGTGCGGTACAATGCTTAATTCGTGCGTAAAAGAGCCGGAGACAGAAGTATATATGATCACGCCTAACGCTACCAGTTTGATGGAATGCTACATAATCAAAACGAAGGCCGGAAAACTGATCGTTATCGACGGAGGCTACGTAGGCCTTGAACGCGAAAAAGATCCGTACATAAAAGCCGCGCTCAGAGCCGTAGCGGGAAAGAAAAAAGGCGAACTGGTCGAAGTCGAGGCGTGGTTCCTTTCGCATGCACATAACGATCACATAAACGAGCTCGCCAGAGTCATGCGCGAATATGTGGAATCAGATAAGATAAAAATCAATAATTTCTACTTCGATTTTCCGCCGTACAATACGAGCGAGTTTCCGTATAAAGACGGGGATTACGAAGATTACCTGGCGCTGAAGGAAGCATTCACCAATTACGCAAACGTATGGGGCATCGAAGTGCCCGAAGGAACAACGTATTTCGACATGCTTAACGGACAATACGTAAACGGCAGAACGATCTCCAAAGGGCAGGATATTATTATTGACGAGCTGCGTTTCGAGATGCTGCAGACGTGGGATTATACCGACATGAGCGACGTAAATTCGAGCTCGCTCGTGTTCAGGATGCACGTCGGGGATAAGACGGTATTGTTTCTGAACGATCTCGGTCCTCGCGGCGGGCAGCGGCTGCTCAAAAAATACGGTGATAAGCTGAAGAGCGATTACGTCCATATGGCGCACCACGGTCAGAACGGCGTGACGGAAGAAGTTTATCAGGCGATAGACGCGGACGTGCATCTGTGGGGCACGACGCTGAATGTATGGACCAATACGGAGAAATACAACACCGGAAAGACGCGGATGTGGGTCAACGGCGGCGTTGACTTTGACACGGCTGATGAGCACAATATCGTCACGTGCCTGTACGAAGCGTACCCGTCCGATCCGACGTCGATAAAGGCGTGGAAAAAGGTATTGCCGGTAATGAGAATCATATGAAACAGAACGGAAGGTCAAATATAAATAAAAGGGCAGCGGCACTGCTGATTGGAGTGATAATGTTGACGACGATGTGCGGAACAATGCTGAATTCATGCGTAAAAACGCCGGAAACCGAAATATATCTTATTGTCCCCGAACCGAACAGCCTGATGGAATGCTACATAATCAAAACGAAAGCCGGAAAGCTCATCGTTATTGACGGCGGCATCGCCGGTCAGGGGTACGAGGCGGTTCCGTATATAAAAGCTGCGCTCAGAGCCGTTGCGGGAAAGAAAGACGGGGAATACTTCGAAGTTGAGGCGTGGTTCCTCTCGCATGCCCATAACGACCACTTTAACGAGCTCGGAAAAGTTATGCGCGAATATGTAAAAGAGGACAATCTCAAGATTAATAATTTCTATTTCGACTTTCCGCCGTACGAAACCGAAGAATTTCCGTACAAGGACGGCGACTACCCCGATCTGATCAAGCTGAAAAAAGGTTTCGACCGTTACGCGGAGGTCAACGGCATCGAGGTGCCCGAGGGTAAATCGTATTACGACGTGCTCAACGGAGCGTACGTAAACGCCGAAACGATCGCGGCGGGGCAGGATATAATAATCGACGAGCTGCGTTTCGAGATGATGCAGACGTGGGATGTTTCGGATAAGGACAACGTAAATAACAGTTCGCTCGTGTTCCGTCTGTATGTCGGAGATAAAACGATATTGTTCCTGCACGACCTTGGCATAAACGGCGGAAAACGGCTGCTCGAGAAGTACGGGGATTCACTGAAGAGCGATTATGTGCATATGGCGCACCACGGCCAGGCCGGCGTTTCGGAAGAAGTCTACAAGGCGATCGACGCGGACGTGTATCTTTGGTCAACGCCTATCTGGGTCTGGACCAATACGACAACTTACCGCATCGGCGAGACGAGGATGTGGGTCAATAACGGTGTTGACTACGACACGGCGGACGAGCACAATATCGTTGCCTGCCTGTACGAGGCGTACCCGACCGATTCGACGTCGATAGAGGCGTGGAAAAAGGTATTGCCCGTCATGCGGATAAAAATAGACTGATATATTGACCGGGAGGAACGGGAACGTTATCCATGGCAAAGAACGCTGACAACACAAAACCGAAGAAGCCTAAAAAGAAGAAGCCGAATCTGCTGCGCATAACTCTGGCTGTCCTGATGTTTTTGATCCAGGCGGGCATCCTTATGTTCGGCATAATATACATGAACCTTGCCGCGCTCGTGACGTACGTGATCTTAGACTTCATCGCCGCGGTATTCACTATATCGATCGTTTACTCCGAGCGGAATTCGTCATTTAAGCTGCTCTGGGTATTCGTCGTAATGTCGATCCCCGGTCTCGGAGTTATTCTTTATCTGTTCTGGGGCTTCCCGCACAGACCGCGCAGGATCGCGAAGAGCATGCCTCTCGGTTCGGATCTGCGCATACCTGAGGCGCCTCCGTGCACGGCTGAGCTGCGCACCGGAAACGTCGCGGCACTCGGAAAAGAGTTTCCGAACCAGGAGAAGATCGCTGGATATCTGGAGCGCTCGGGCTATCCGGTCTATCCGGACCAGGACGTAAAATACTACGGGCTGGGAGACGAATTGTTCCCGAATATGATGGAAGCGATCGAAAAAGCGGAAAAATACGTGTTTATCGAGACGTTTATACTGAACGAGGGAACGCTGTGGGATGAATTGTATTCACTTCTGTGCAGGAAAGCGGATGAGGGCGTAGACGTAAGGCTTTTATACGACGATTTCGGCAGCATTTTCGCGCTTCCGTGGAATTTCGGTAAGCTCAAGTCGCGGCCGGGACTCCAGGTGGCCGAGTTTAACCGCTTTATTCCGTTCATCAGCAGCATTTATATCGGAAACCACCGCAACCACCAGAAATTGTGCGTCGTTGACGGAAAAGTGGCGTTCACGGGCGGGGTCAATATTGCCGACGAATATGCTAACCTTGTCGATGCGTACGGTCAATGGAAGGATTCGGGCATGCGCATCCGCGGCGCCGCGGTCTGGAGCATGACGGTGATGTTCCTGCAGATGTGGACGTACGCGAATTCCAGAAAGAGCAAGGAGCCCGAGAATTTCCTTGATTTTTATGCACCTGAGGCAATGGAGCAGACGCCCGCGGAACGCAGCGGTTCGTATACGCTTCCTATATCCGACGGACCTTTCGGAAAAGGGCCGAACCGCCCCGCCGAATACCTGTATCTTCAGATGATAAACCGTGCAAGGCGCTACATATATATAAGCACGCCGTACCTGATACTTGACAACGAAATGTCTACGGCTCTCTGCATGGCCGCGTATTCGGGCGTGGATGTGCGCGTCGTTACCCCCGGGATCCCGGATAAAAAATACGTTTATCCGGTCACGCGCTACTATTACGGCAGGCTGCTGAAAGCAGGCGTGCGTGTGTACGAATACGAGCCCGGTTTTATTCATGCTAAAAACATCGTGTCAGACGACGAGACCGCGCTGGTTGGTACGATCAATGTCGATTTCCGCTCGTTCTACCTGCATTTTGAGGATGCGATCTGGACGTGCGGAGGAGACGCCGTAGAAGACGTTAAAAAAGATTTTGACGAGACGATCGCTGCATCGCGCGAGATATCGCTCGAAGAGTGGGAAAGCAGGCCGTGGTGGTATAAGGTCATCCAGGCGCTCCTGCGCCTTATATCTCCGCTGTTTTAACGGCATTGACCCCGCGTGCGAAACGGCGGGGCAGGGAAGGAAAAAGCATTGAAACTCGAATATAACATTGTCGGTGTGGCAAAAAATTCCGAAGAAGACCTTCGGGCAATATACGATTCGATGGGCCTCGGCGTGTTTGCCCTTGCGCTCTCCGTGACCGGGTCAAGGAAACTCGCGCGCGAGACGGCGGTGGAGACGTTCAAACGCGTTGTCCGCTACGCCGTGACGTTCGATACGGACATGAACGGCCAGTACTGGATACTTGACATTTGTATGCAGCTTTCGCGCAACAGTATGCGTGACCCTGCGGTTTCCGCGTCGCAGATGGCCAGGGAAAAGGTCGACAATGCTTCTGCGCTGCTCCAGGATGCCTTGTTCGGGCTTGGGGGCGACAGGGGCACGATGCTGCTTCTGAAGGCGACAACAGACCTTAAAAACGTGGATATTGCCCAGCTTTGCGGTTATTATTCGGGTTCGGCCGGCGCTGAGATCAGGCGCGGGATAGCGCGCCTTGCGGACATAGACGAATCGCGCGAAAAGAAGGAGATACTCCGTACGCTTAAAAAGGATGTCGCCGCGATCTGCCCCGACTATTATGACAGGATCAAAGACGAGGAACGTACCGCGCTTTCTCACGTGAGCCACGAAGCGATGTACCTTTCCGACGGCGAAGCGGCGTTTTCGGCGGATGGCGGAGAGGAAGAAAAGGTAGCGCAGAGGGAAGATGAGAGGCGCAAAAAAGCTCGGTCCGTGCGGATCAGAGTGATAGCCGTCCTGCTCGGGCTCCTTCTGATAGGAGGCATCGTCGCGGGGATAATCATTTCCTCCAGGAGCGGGTCGGAGCCGTCTAAAGAGACTGTTCCGCCGGGCGTTCAGTACGGCAACACGATCAACATGGTTTTTGCGGGTGGGAAGCTTTTCTACAGGGGCGTCGGAGGAGGCATTTATTGCTATGATCCGGACAGCGGCGAACAGACACTCGTGTACGACGGAACGGCAAGGGAGCTCGTCACCGACGGCACGCGCCTGTATTTCAGAAGCGACCGCAGCAAACTGTTCTCTGTAAATACCGACGGAACAGGCCTTAACCAGCTTTGCTCCATATCCGGAACGACGCTGTGCTTCAGCGGAGGAAGGCTGTATTTCAGCGCGTCTGACGGCATTTATTCCGTATCGCCGGAAGGCGAGGGGGACGGAAGCGGTCTCGTTCAGGAATATATCGAAGAGGTCGAAGACGCTCCGGCGCGTTACTGCATCGTCGTGACGGACAACGGAAAAGTGATGTTTTCGGGCGGCGCGGACAAGGGTATTTATTCGGTTTCCGGCTCTTCAGGCTCGTCAGACCTTAAAGAGTATAATATAGACGAAGTGTACTATATGACGCTCTGGAACGGCAAGCTGCTGTTCGATGCGGTAACGGCGGACGGGATAGAATTGTTTACGCTGGATATTGACGCGAAACAATTGACGTCCGCCGGTGTGAGATCATATTCGGCCGCGTACTGCACGGACGGAAACAAGCTGTACTACGAGGGATATATTGACGACGGCTCCGGCGTGAAAAAAGATATAGGGATATATGTTACGGAGTCTGACTCCGGCGAGCAGAAACTGCTTCTGCCCGTGGCGGAAGATGCGCTCCATGTGAGCGAGATGATCACGGACGGCACGCGGCTTTATTGCTTTTGCTCGGACGGAAAACAGGAAGGGGAACGCAGACTGATTTCTTATGCGCTGAATGATTTCAGCGACAGCAAGGTCATTTTCGACGTGAAACGTTAAACGATGAAGGGTTTGTTTATTGTTAATCCCGTTTCCGGGTCAAAAAGTGTACATCGGCGGATCCCCGCAATTCTCGATATTTTTCTGCGCAGTGCGGACAGCGAAGGAGCGCAGGTGTATTATACGCATTGCAAAGGAGATGCGCGTGAGACCGCTGCGGGGCTTAAGCCGGGGCAATTTGATTTTGTCTGTGCCGTTGGGGGTGACGGGACGGTAAGCGAAGTTGCCGCGGGGCTGTACCTCGGTGGTTCGGGGATCCCGATGGCAATTATTGCCGCCGGTACTTCCAACGATTTTTCGACGTCGCTCGGGCTTCCGAAGATGCCGGAAGATATTGCCCGCATGCTGCTTGCGGGGCGGTCGGTGACGATGGACCTCGGTATTATCAACGACACGTATTTTTACGGCGAGGCGGCAGGCGGAGGGCTCGGAGAAGTTGCCCACAGCACCCCTGCGGATAAAAAATCGCGTTTCGGTTATCTTGCTTACCTGAGCGGAGGCCTTAAAAAGTACGGAAATCTTAAGCTCGACACGGTGCCGCTGGTCTACGAGATCGACGGCGTCGAGGAAGAGTTTGATACGTTTTGTTTTACGATAACAAACGCCAGGCGCGCCGGCGGATTCAATCTGATTGCGCCCGGTGCGAAGATCAACGACGGTGTGATGGATCTGTGTATCATAAAAAAGGTCGCGCGGCTCGAGGTGCTTCCGGCGCTTATGCAGGTCAATGCGGGCGAGCATGCGGATAATAACAAGTGGTTTGAGTACAGGCAGGTCCGCAATCTGCGCGTGCGTACAAAAAACGAGGGCGACCAGTTCGTGCTGGACATCGACGGCGAGGATGCGGGCAATCTCCCTCTCGATTTTAAGATCGTTCCTGCGGCAATAAAGCTGATTGTTCCTCCGTCGCCGTCGGAGGCGGATAGTGTTATTAGTTAATGGCAAGTGGCAAGTTGCAAGTGCGGCGGGCGAAGAAAAGGAACCATATATGATCATCGCCGCAGGCGATCCCTTCATTTGCCATTTTAAATTTTCAATTTGCAATTTTAACTAAAAAACCGGCTCGGTTTTGCGTCCCGAGCCGGTTTTTTAGTTATTCAGCTGTTCCTTATCGGATCATCAGATGAGTTCGGCGAAGTATTTGATCGTGCGGACCATCTGGCTGGTGTAGGAATTCTCGTTGTCGTACCAGGAAACGACCTGAACCTGATAAGTATCATCGTCGATCTTAGCGACCATCGTCTGGGTAGCATCGAAGATGGAACCGAAGCGGCTGCCGATGATGTCGGAAGAAACGATCTCTTCGTCATTGTAGCCGAAGGACTCGGTGGAAGCAGCCTTCATAGCGGCATTGATACCTTCCTTGGTAATGTCCTTGCCCTTAACCACTGCCACGAGAATGGTGGTGGAACCGGTGACTACGGGAACTCTCTGAGCGGAGCCGATGAGCTTGCCGGACAGTTCCGGGATAACAAGGCCGATTGCCTTTGCAGCGCCTGTGGTGCTGGGAACGATGTTCAGAGCGCCTGCACGTGCTCTTCTCAGATTGCCCTTTCTCTGCGGGCCATCCAGGAGCATCTGCTCGCCTGTGTAAGCGTGAATGGTGCACATGATG
>JAGADO010000072.1 GCA_017613535.1 Clostridia bacterium
CCGCCACCATCACCCCGTCCACCCGAAAATATTTCCGAAACGCCTCTAAGTTTCACTTGACAGCCGAAACCGTATATGAGAAAATCGCATTGCGCGGAACAAATGCGACCAGACAAAATCACAAAAATCATGACTTGCAAAGTCCAATTTATGTTAACACAAGACTGAAAAGTCCAATCAGGGGTGCTTTATTCCTCGCTCTCCGCGCAAACCAGCCAAACCGAAAAACACAAAAAGCGAGAAAGAAGGTACTTTTATGCCCAAAAAAGGACGAATTCCCAGCGATTCCGGAGTATATCACGTTATGCTGCGAGGCATTAACCGCGCCCCGGTATTTGTCAAACCCGTTGACACAAAAATGTTTCTAAAGATAATGGGCGAACTGAAACAAAAGTTCGACTTCAAAATTTATGCATACGTATTCATGACGAACCATGTACATTTGCTGATCAAAGAAAGCGAAAAAGGAAAAATCGGAAAATTTATGCAATGCCTTCTTGTCCGCTACGTATATTGGTACAACGGTGTGCATACGCGCTGCGGCAGCCTGTTTCAAACGCGATTCAAAAGCAAACCGGTTAACAGCGCTGCATATTTTCAGCGCGTGCTGCGATATATTCACCGAAACCCTGTAAAGGCGAAAAGATGCCGACACGTCTGGCAATATGCCGACAGCAGCTATAACAGATACTTTTCGGAAGATCCCGGGATAATCGACCGCGATGAGGTGTTCGATGAATATATTCCGCGCGACGAGTTTAAAATATACAACGATTCCGAGGACCTTGAATTCAAAAAAGGCGATTTACTTTATATGGTCGATGAGCTGCCGATCCGTCAGACGGAGGAAAATGCAGGAAAAATAATGAAAACTGTCACCGGGCTTGATGATATGACGACGTTTGGGTCAATGAATATTGATTTCATTTTTGCAAAGGTTCGTGAATTACGTCGAAGGGGGCTGTCTTACGGGCAGATAAGCCGGGCAATTCACAAGAACAAGAGTGCGGTTTTCCGATGGGATAAAAAGGCCCGTGAGGCTGAATCGAAGAAATAACTGACGAAATTGACCGCGGATTACTTTCCGGCATTGACACTTTGTGTGTGCTGTTAAAACGAGTGTTAAAATGCAGGCAAAATCTTATTTGTAAAAGATGATTTTGTTGCGTATTTGGCAGTATTGACAGAGTGTGGTATACTTATATTGGTTTATTGTCACTTAGATTTTTCTTTGTGACTAATTACCCTATACAGCAGGATTTAACATAAGATAAAGCCCTTCGCGGGAGAATAGCCGAATGAAGAAAACTGTAGCAAAAAGAAACGAGTCTTTTGTGCGGCCAACGTTTTTTTATAAACGTAGCGGGCGTTTGTTTTTTGTTGCGGCTTCAATACTGTTTGCATTGGTTTCCCTTCTGTTTTTCTCATATTCGGAGCAAAATCGTTCTGCTGGCAATGGCGATGCTGTCGTTTTAGCCAGTGATCGCAATTCTTCATCTGTTCCTCAATTATATTGCGATGATCCGATTTATTATGCAGCAACGGACAATATCATTGCTGCCGGAGACAGGGCTGTGTCGTCCTATTTTTGTGAGATTCGCGAATTATATGGCCTTTGTGCTGCAATGCAGTCGGAGGCTTTAAATAAACTTGCACTGTATAGCGCAATGTCCGTATTAGTTACGGAACGGGGGACAGAGCCCGGTTATTTGGAACGGAGTACAGAGCCTGGTGTTTCTGAGCTTGGTATTTCTGAGCCTGATATTTCTTACGTTTGCGCCAACTATACAGATTATACCTGTGTTGACGCCGAAAAAAATGCCAAGCTTGCGCTTAATTCTTTTATTAATACGGATTCCGGATATGAAATCCTGACTTCGACATCTGCAAAATATTACGGAATCGCATCGGCCATCAGGCAGACTGCCGAAGGGTGCAATTATTGTGTTGTCCTGTGTATATCATCAAGAATGACTGCTCAAGATGAGGCTGAGATTTTCGCCGCACTCCCCGAAATATTATGTTTGTCATCGGAATTGCCAGGCTATTTGACAAGTGAAACGGCATCTACGTTAACCGTTTCAAATGATTCGCTGATCATTGAAAAAGGAAGCAATGTCAGCGAAGAGCTCATTGCCGCAGAATTAGGGCTTTACAATTTGCGCGGTCTTCCGGCGCATGTTAGCTATAGCCGTGCTGAGGCAAGTACATCGCAGGTCGGAGAGCGTTCGCTAAATATGTCGACAACGTTTGGCGGGCGAATTGCAGGGGGATCGGTCAATCTGACCGTTGTTGATTCTTCCGATTTCTCATTTTCAGACGATTTGGTCAATCTTCCCCTTATTCCGAGCGGAGAAATGTGGAATACAGCCGCATATATTCATCCGGAATCATCAGGTCAGTCGACGACAACACTCTGTTCACCGGCCATTATTGGAATTGATGATTATATTGAAGAAGTAATCCGAGCACAGGCCGTTTCGGAGTCAGAACCGGATACTTCGAACCCGGAAATACCAGGCTCTGAAATACCAGGCTCTGACCCCCGTTCCGACGAACAGGACTCTGTACCCCGTTCCACTGTACCTTGTTCCACGGTTAAAGCGATGGTTAGAAACAGTTCGGGCGTTATTGCAGAGAAAACACTCACGGTCGTATGCAAAGATATTGAATATAATCCGGTCCGGCCGTTGACGACTGACAATAAAAACCTTAATGTTCATATTGAAACCGGATCAACGTTGTCCGAAGGGTGCCATGCACTTATAGCGTGGCTTAGCGAAGAAACAAACGCAGCTCAAATAATCTTCCCCATAATTGACGAAACTGTATCACTGTCAAATGAAACGGGTGAAACGGGGGACAGTGCCGCGGAACCTGGAACGGGGGACAGAGACCCGAATCGCGGCGACTTGAAGAGATTAAGGGCAGAATGCTACCTGTTCACAATGGAATTGCCTGATGGAACGCTTAAAACGGTAAGAAAAAGCGAGCCATATATGGTGTGGAACCCGCCGGGCGATGGCATTGTGACCATTACTGCTGTTCGCTATGACGCGGCCGGATCTGTCACGTCATCAGCGGTGATAAGAATTGATGTGGCAAAAAAAGCCGAAATGGTATATAGTGAAGCGGTGCTCACATTTTTGTCAGCCGATCTCAGAACTCAGGAGACAGAAGACGGGACGGTCCTAATTCGCGGGATACGAGCCGGGATGAGCGGAACGGCTGTCAGAGATATGTTCGCAATCAGCGGAGGTGAGGCACCGGAGCTGGCTGTGGTCAAAGCTGATGGGACCACAGTTGAAGGAGATGTTGTCGCTGGAACCGGAACGATCATAAGATTGACGGACGGCGAAAAAGTATGCAGCGAATTGGTTGTGGTGATTGCGGGCGATGTAAACGGTGACGGGGCGGTCGGAATTGCCGATTTTGCCAAACTTCGGCAGCAGTTATTAAGAGGAGATGTTGTTACGGGTGTATTTGTTTATGCAGCTGACTTGAATAACGACAACTCTGTTGGAATTGCGGATTTTGCAAAACTGAGGCAGCACTTATTAGGAGTGCTTGAGCTGAACTGAACTGATTGAACAGCTAACGCGATAATGGCGGAACGGGGTACAGAGACCGGTTTTGATGGAACGGGGTACAGAGACCGGTTCGGGCACGATGGGAGAATGGATGATGGGAAAATCAGGTGACGGGAAAAGGGGCGGAAAAGGCCGGGCCGAAGGACGGCAGAAAAAGCGCGACCTGAACATAGCGATATTGATACCGGTGATAGCCGCGGTGATCGTTGCCGCAGTTGCACTGGCGAACTGTCTATGCGGAAAAGGGTCGAAAACGCTGGCAGACGGAAGGCCCGTGCTGACATTGTCCAAAGAAGAACCGGCGCCTGGTGAAACGATTGTCCTGACCATCGGATATGAAAGCGACGAGATCATAACAGGATCGAAGATTAAACTGGAATTTGGCAGCAGACTCGCGTACGTGTCGGGCGACAAGACCGGTATGCTCGCTGACTTCATAAGCTGGAGCGAAGAAAACCCGAATGTTGTGACGATACTTCAGGCGGAGGGAAACGGGACGAAACGGGGTACAGTGTGCAAGATCACACTGAAAGTTGACGAAAATTGTCCGAGAGATGTTGACGAGGAGATCGTGCTGACACTGGTCGAATATTCTGACGATAATTACGACGAGTACCATCCCGGGACGGTTTACAGGAAGAAGATATACATTCCGCCGACGCCGAGACCGACTGCTACACCGACCGAGACGCCCACGAAGACGCCGGATCCCACAAAAACACCGACCGAGACGCCCACGAAGACGCCGGATCCCACAAAAACACCGACCGAGACGCCCACGAAGACGCCGGATCCTACAAAAACACCAACCGAGACGCCCACGAAGACGCCGGATCCCACAAAAACGCCTTCGCCGACGTCAACGTCAACAAAAACGCCTGTAACGTCGCCCACAAAAACGCCGACTGAGCCTTCAACAGAGACGGTCGAACCGACGGGGGACGTGACGGTCAATACACCGGACGCCAGCGGTTCGCCGGATGTAACGACTCCGGAAACGCCTTCCGAAACGCCGACGGAGACGGATCTGCCTACAGACGGTCAATCCGGTGAAACGCCGCACAGTGGCCCGGCGACAGACGGTCAGACAACAGATGAGCGCGCAACCGAATTGCCCACCGCCGAAGTAGAACCGACTGATAATAATTCGGAAATTGACAGAAATAATATTACGACTGATTTCCCGGGTTCCGATACCGTCGATCCAAACGACCCTGAAGGGGGGAGCATGATCGTCACGAGGCGAAATATTGCCCTTTGGATCTTTGCGGGCGCTGCCGGCGGCATCTGGGCCGGGCTCGCGGCCGGGTTCCTTATCTGGGGCAGAAACAGGAAGAAGAGCGGCCGAAGCGGCGGGAGAAAAGCGAGGGACATATTTGTTATCCTCCTGGCGTCCGTGTTGCTTTTCGGGCTTGGTAAAACCGGTTTGCTGATCAAAGGTGCGACCGCCGTAAATGCAGCCGAAATTGCCGCCGAGGCTTCCGAAACCGAGCCCGGAGCCGCGGACAAAACCGATTTACCTGAGGACACGCCATCTGCAACCGACATTCCTTCCGGGAGCAGCACGCCTGACGCGGGCGGAACGCCTTCGGAACAAGAGACTCCTTCTACCGCCGGGCCGGACAATACCGATGGACCAGATGTCACGCAGGATCCGGCAACGCCTTCGGAAGTTCCCGCGACGAACGCCCAAACCGCTGCACCGACGGACAACCCGGCAACGCCTCCTGATGCTACGCCCGATGGTTCCGAAGGGCCTGAAGCTTCTGCTACGCCCGATGGAACGCCCGGCGAAACACCAGACGGAACGCCTGACAGTACGGGATCGACCGAATCACCCGAAACACCCGGGACACCGGATGGAACGCCGGACGGAACGCCTGACAGTACCGGGACCCCTACCGACGTGCCAACCGAAGAAACCGAGGGCCCCACAGTAACACCTACTATGAGGCCAACCGAAAATCCGACGGCAACTCCGACCGAATTTCACACCCGGACTCCTTATCCGACCCGGACACCGTCCCCCGTTCCGGACGCCACGACCCCGCCCACGCTGTCTAAATTGACGCCTCCTCCGCTCAGCGATGCCACCCGCATTCCGTCGACGGACGAGAAGGGCAACGTCATTTTTGACACCGAGGCTCCGTCTGCCACTTCAAAGACCGAGCACGTCGGAATGAACGAAGAAAATACGTCGTACAGATTGTCAGACTTTATACAGACTCTTTGCTATATTGCGTATGGGCTCGCGGCGCTGCTTCTGCTGATCGGCCTCATCAGGATCATATGGCTGCTTATCTTTAAGAAGGACATTGTCCCCCCGGCGCCGAAGGAGGAGGACGAAAAGAAAAAGAAGAGGCGCAGGCTCAACAGAAGCGTGAACGCCGGTGACGTCGAGGTCAGCCGGGACAACTGGAATTGACAGCGTAGTTTATGTTTTGGTATATTTTTGCAATAGTAATCAGCTTATTAGTTATTGTTTCGTCAATTTTTGTCAAAAAAACGAGCAAAAACGCGGCGGATCTTTATATCGTAGAAGAAAAATTCCCGGCACGTGGATCAAATGGATCAAATGGAACGGGGAATGGAACGGGGGACAGAGACGCGTTTCGTGGAACGGGGGACAGAGACGCGTTCGGGCGGTTCTGCTTCATTTCGGATGTGCATATTTCGATGATGCCGGTGAAGTGGGGCGACGTGCTGAGCGCGATAAAAAACGAAAAAGCGGAATATGTCGTTGTCACGGGAGATCTGGTCAACAAAGCGAAAGACATAGAGAGGGCGAAGCAATTTGTGTTGACGCTGGCGCTCGGAGCGGAGATCCCAGTGATTATCACGCTGGGAAACCACGACAACGAAGTGGCGGAAAAACTGCCGGGCGGAAAGCAGGAATTTATTGACGAATTCAAAAAACTGGGCGGAGACGTGAGAGTGCTTGACGACGAATACACGATCGCAGGCGGAACGCTGATCGGAGGGCTGGGAGACGTTGCCACCGGACAGGGGCGGGAAGTTGAACTCGTTGCCCGATGGGCGGAAATCGCCAAAGCCGAGGGGCTGGAATTCGTACTGGCGACGCACAACGCGGATCTGTTTGTCAAGCCGGGCGGGCTTGCAGGCAAAATAAACGAACTCGCGATGCGCCCCTCATGCGTATTGTGCGGACACACGCACGGAGGCCAGATCAGACTGATCAGACACCTCGAATTCAGCGTCATCAAAAACGACAAACTCCCGAAACGAGGCATATTCTACGGAAGGCACGAGGTCGAAGGATTCGACGTATACATCACGTCGGGACTCGGCTGCAGCGCACTACCGCTGCGCTCGGGCACGCACCCCGAAGTTGTGGTTGTAATTCTCTCCCGAATGTGATAAAGTATAGACACTAAAATTTGGGAGGCGGTTAAAATGATAAAGGTATTTTACGGAAAGAAAGGTACCGGAAAAACCAAACATATGCTCGAATCGGCAAATTCCGTCGCAAAAGAGACCAACGGCGCCGTGGTCTACATTGACGACAGCAACGAACTTCTGGTAAAACTTTCCCACAAAATCAGGTTTATTAATATTCTTGACTACCCTGTATTCGGCTCGGATGCATTCCTCGGATTCATCTGCGGAGTTGTATCACAGAACTACGACATAGAAACAATATTCATAGATGGATTAACATATATAGTACATCAGGACGTGGAATCGCTGAAAAAATTTTTCGACGGCATCGCGAAAATCTCGGCGGAACACAACGCGGATTTTTATATAAGCATTAACGGCGACGAAGAAACCATGCCTTCGTTCATCCGCGCATACACCTGATCCGAAGGAAGGATCTGGTTTCGTTGACGGTCTGCCTGAAAGTTTATCTGCTTGACAGCACACTGGCTTTCGATATGCTCTATACTTACCTCGCCGATGAGGCGGCACCGGGAAACGGTCGCCGGTTCGGGCGGGGTATGTTTGTTATTGTCCCGTTCGGGAGGGGCGACAAGCCGCGCGAGGCCGTGGTGTGGAGCGTATGCTCTCCGGACGAGGTAAATTCAGGCTGTTCCGGCGATTCCGGTCCCGGCATTGTCCCCGCTTTTACTCCCGCTTCCGGCCTCGCTTCTGCCACCGCAAAACCGCGCAAAACCATCGTCTATAAAGAAATCATCAGGGTGTGCGACGATGAGCCGCTCTCGGACAATGAGCTCGAGCTGTGCGCGGGACTTTGCCGACTTTACGCGTGCACGCCGGGCACGGCGATAAGGTGCATCCGGCCTTTCCGAGAAAAAAAGCGCGCTTCGTCAAGGACTGTGGAGGTCGCGGAACTTGCGATCCCTGCCGAAGAGGCGAGGCGGATAATATCCGAAACGAAACTTCGCAACATATACCAGATAAAGATACTGGAGGAATTGACCGGTACTGGCCCGGAAAAAAGCTCCGAAAGCTGCGGCAGAGAAGAACCAGCCGGTCCTGAAAAGAGCCCTGACGGCCGCTCCGACATCAGCCCAGCCGCCGGCCCCGCTGATTTCCGCGCCGATTGCCCCGCACGGGAGGACGCTGACCGGCTCCTCCTGAAAACCGGAGCAAAAAGGCAGCACATCAGCGCGCTCGTCTCAAAAGGATACATAAGGCTGACGCAAAGAGAAGCAGGCGCGGAGGACATTGCCCCCGCCGCAAACACCGCCCAGGGACAGTTTCTCGAAACATATTCCGAACACCGCCTGAACCCGGAACAGGAAAAAGCATACGAAGCCGTCAGAGAAAGCATTGACCTCGGCCGGCCCGAAACGTTCCTGCTCCACGGCGTGACAGGCAGCGGCAAGACCGAAGTATATATGCATCTTATTTCGCATGTGCTAGCGGCGGGCGGGGACGTCATAATGATGGTGCCCGAGATCGCGCTCACCCCGCAGATGATATCCCACTTCACGTCAAGGTTCGGTGATAACGTTGCGGTCTGGCACTCGTCCCTGACAGATTCGATGCGCGAACGCGAGTGGTACAGAATGAAAAAAAGCATTGCCCGCGTGGCCGTCTGCACCCGCTCCGGCATATTCGTACCTCTTAAAAACGTGAAACTCGTTATAGTAGACGAGGCGCACGACGGCTCTTACCGATCCGAAGAAACGGGGCTCAGATACGATACATGCGAGGTCGCCGAATTAAGGTTCGGCCGTACTGCGCCGGTGCTTTACGGTTCGGCAACGCCGGACGTGACGATGTACCGCCGCGCCGAGCTAGGTGAGATCACGCTTTTAACGCTTGAACACCGCGCCGGGGCCGGTTCGCTTCCGGAGATGCGGATCGTGGATATGAGGGATGAGCGCAGCGCTCTGGCGTACGGCAGCGTGATTTCGTCTCAGCTGAAGGCGGCGCTTCGTGAGAATTACGAGGCGGGCAATCAATCTATGCTTTTTGTGGGGAGGCGCGGGTTCAGTTCGAGGATGTTCTGCAGGGATTGCGGGCGGACAATGATCTGTGCGTCGTGCGGCCTTCCTATGACGTTCCACCGCGGGGCGAAGAGGCTTTTGTGCAATTATTGCGGCCGTACCGCTCCGGCCCCTTCAAATTGTCCCGTATGCGGCTCTGACATACTCGGCTTTGGCAGTGCAGGGACCGAACGCGTCGAGTCGGAGCTGAAGGAGTTGTTCCCCGATGCTCCCGTGCTCAGGATGGATTCCGATACAGTCAGGGGCCGCGACGGGCACGGTGCTTTGCTTCGCAGGTTTCAGAAGGAGAAGATCCCGTTCCTCGTTGGGACGCAGATGATAACGAAGGGGCATGATTTTCCGGGCGTGACGCTGGTGGGGATAATTGATGCGGACGGTCAGATCAACCAGCCAGAGTACGATGCCGGTGAAAAGGCGTATCAGGTTATCGCGCAGGTGTCCGGAAGGGCAGGCAGGGGCTCGTCGCCCGGCACGGTGCTGATACAGACGTACAGTGTTGACGATGCGTCGATCCACGCTGCGGTCAGCGGCGATTACTGCGAGTTTTACAGGAAGGAGCTCGCTTTCAGACGGGCAATGGTCTATCCGCCTTTCTGCTCTTTGTGCAGCATCCGCGTGTCCGGCAAGGATGATCGAACCGTCTACGACTATTTATGTACCCTCGCCGCCTCAATGCGTGGAACGGGGGACAGAGACGCGTTCCGTGGAACGGGGGACAGAGACCGGTTTCACAGAGACCGGTTTCAGGGAGACCGGTTTCAGGGGCCGGTGCTTATTTTGGGGCCGTCGCGCGAGGCGGTGCCGAAGATCGGCGACAGGTACAGGTGGAAGCTGACGGTGAAGGCGGCGGACAGGCAGCAAATAATCGAGCTTTTTTTGAGCCGGTATGATAAAATAAAGCCGGGCCGGGATATGAGGCTCGCGACGGTATTCGAAAACTGAGGAGGACAGACGCGATGGCGATAAGAAGAATAAGGACCGAAGGCGAAGACATACTGAGGATGCACTGCAAACCCGTAAAAGAAATAACGGAAAGCACGCGCAAACTTATTGACGACATGTTCGACACGATGTACAGCGCAAACGGAGTGGGACTTGCCGCACCGCAGATAGGAATACTCAGGCGGATAGCCGTTGTCGACGACACGCAGGGAAACAAAGTTGCCCTGATAAACCCGGTGATCACGTTCAGCGAAGGCGAACAGACGTGCACCGAAGGCTGCCTCAGCCTGCCCGGATACCAGGGAGAGGTCGTGAGGGCAAAAAAGATACGCATAGAATCGCTCAACGAAAAAGGCGAACCGGTAACGATCGAAGCGGAAGACTTCTTCGCAGTCGTATGCCAGCACGAAATTGACCACCTCGACGGAGTGCTGTACAAGGACAAGGCGGAGAACTACCGCAGACAGGAGGAACAGCAGCAATGAAAGTCATATTCCTGGGAACGCCGGAATTTGCCCTCGGCACGCTCGAAATGCTCATCAGAGAGCACGAAGTCGTGCTGGTCGTGACCAAGCCGGACGCCCCGAAAGGAAGAGGCGGAAAAATTGCCATGCCATGCGTAAAAGAACTCGCGCTGAAGCACGGAATCGAAGTCTACCAGCCTGCCTCCTCCAGAACGGACGAATTTTACGAAAAACTCAAAAACGCCGGAGCAGACGTAATGGTCACATGCGCGTACGGAAAAATATTGCCCGCACGCGTCCTCGGCATCACAAAATACGGCTGCGTAAACGTACACGCAAGCCTGCTGCCCGAATACAGAGGAGCCGCGCCGCTGTGGCACACGGTCATTGACGGAAAAACCGAAAGCGGAATAACGACGATGCTCACCGACGCCGGCATGGACACGGGCGACATACTGCTCTGCGATAAAACACCGATCGGACCCGACATGACGATGGGCGAACTGCACGATATATTGGCCGCGATGGGGCCGGTAACGCTCAGAAAAACACTCGCCGGACTCGAAAAAGGATGCATCACGCCGAAACCGCAGGACGCTGCGAAGGCAACATACGCACCGATGGTCGACCGCGACACCGGCCATATCGACTGGGACAAAAGCGCTGCGGAGATACATGATCTGGTACGCGGCACGAACCCGTTCCCGACGGCGTGGTCAATGCTTGACGGCAGGCGCGTTAAAATATGGCGGACGGCAGTAACAGACAGCGAAGCACTCCCGGATGAGCCGGTCAGCGGCCCCGGAACGTGCATCGTAAACGACGGCACTCTAAAGGTCGTATGCGGCTCCGGCATCATCGAAATACTCGAAATACAGGCGGAAGGCTCCAGAAAAATGAGCGCGGGAGAATACCTGAATGGACACGGCGCGAAAAAATTTAAGTGAACTCACATACGAAGAGCTCGAAAAAGAACTTGCCCCGCTCGGACTCCCCGCGTACCGGCTGAGGCAGCTCGAAAAATGGCTCTCATCCGGAGCGTCATTTGACGAAATGACCGACCTGCCGCTCAAACTGCGCGAAGAACTCGCACTGAAATACAGCGACGGTACGCTGAAAATAATAAACAAACTCGTCTCGGCGATCGACGGTACCGCAAAATACCTGATCGACCTCGGCGACGGAAACATAATCGAATGTGTGCTAATGAAGTACAAATACGGATACAGCGCGTGCGTATCGACGCAGGCCGGCTGCAGGATGGGATGCACGTTCTGCGCTTCCGCAGGGGCGGGATTCGGGAGAAACCTTACGCCCGGAGAGATCGCCGGACAAATAAAAACGATGAACCGCGACGCAGGCGTCAATATCGGCCACGTAGTAATGATGGGCGTCGGCGAGCCGCTCGATAATTACGACAACGTCGTGGCTTTCATGCGCATGGCACACGACCCCGGCGGGCTCAATATAAGCTACCGAAAAATGTCCCTTTCGACGTGCGGCCTCATCCCCGGCATCGAAAAACTGATGAAAGAAGATATGCCCGTGACGCTCAGCGTATCGCTCCACTCTCCGTTCCAGGAAGAAAGAGCACGCATGATGCCCGTCGCAAAGAAATACAGCCTTGACAAATTGCTTGAAATATGTAAAACTTTTAGTCTGGAGACAGGCAGGCGTATAACGTATGAATACGCCATGATCTCAGGCGTGAACGACACGGACGCCCATGCCGCGGAACTGATAAAACTCCTCGGAGGGACGCTGTGCCACATCAATCTCATCCCCGTCAATACCGTTAAAGGTACCGGTTACCGCCGGGCGGACAGGGTGAGGATCGACAGGTTCAGAATGACGCTGGAAAACGGCGGTCTGGCCGCCACGGTCAGACGTGCCATGGGCAGGGACATCGAAGCCGCCTGCGGCCAGCTGAGGCGAAAGGCAATGGAAGAAAATTCCGGAAAGGCCTGAACGGAGCGGATCCAATGAGATACGGCGCGAAGACGGACAAAGGAATAATGCGTCAGCAAAACGAGGACAATTTCTGCATGGCTAACCTGCCGGATATGCCCTTTTCTCTGTTTGCGGTCGCAGACGGGGTAGGCGGGCACAAGGCCGGAGAGGTTGCCAGCGAGATCGCCGCCGAGGTTTTTGCGCGTAAATACCAGAGCTGCCACGAGTCTCAGAGGAAGCCGGAAGCGGTAGAGTTTCTGCGCCACACCGCCCAGGAGGCGAACGAAGAGATCGTCAGACAGGCCTACGGTTCCGAGCGCACCGATATGGGAACGACTCTCGTGGCGAGCGCCGTTACCGACAGGGAGATCATCACGATCAATTTCGGTGACAGCCGCGCGTACATCTTTTCTCAGGGTAAGCTGAGGCAATTGACCGTCGATCACACTATTTATGCTGAATTTGTCAGAAGCGGCAGGTTCACCGCCGATGAGGCGAAGAAACTGTACGGCAGCAACAGAATAACGAACGGGCTCGGCTTTTTTGCCTGCCCGACCGGGGACGTTTTTACGGACCCGTACATTCGCGGAGATAAACTGATGCTTTGCTCGGACGGGCTTTCGGGGATGCTCAGTTTTGAGGAAATAAGGATGTGTTTGTCTGAGGATTCGGATCCGTTCACTTTGGCAAACAAGATGGTCGAGATGGCAAACGCAAAGGGCGGCAGGGACAATATCACGGTCGTTGTCGTGCAGCTTTAAGTAAGGAATCGGGGACACAGCTGAAGCTATGTCCCGCGATGGGGATTTGAAATGCAGACGGATGCAGCGGACAGAATTATATTGGGCGGGCGGTACAGGCTTGACAGCAAGGTGGGTACGGGCGGTATGTCCGTGGTCTACAGGGCAATGGACCTGCAGGAAGAGCGCATCGTTGCCGTTAAGATGCTGCGCGAAGAGTACGCGGAGGATGAGGAATTCCTGCGCCATTTCAGAAACGAGATCAACGCGGCGAAAGACCTTCATCACCCGAATATTGTCGAGATATACGACTTCTCTCAGGAAGACGACCTGCCGTATATAGTGATGGAATATGTCTCGGGCATAACGCTCAAGGCGTACATAAACGTTATACAATCGATGGGCTGGAGAGACGCGCTGAATATTGCCGCACAGATATTGTCGGCGATCGACTGCGCGCACAGTCACGGAATAATCCACAGAGATATCAAGCCCCAGAACATCCTTATCACCGACGAAGGCAGGGTAAAACTGACCGACTTCGGTATTGCCCACGCGGTAACGGAAGGCACCAGGAAGGCCGGCGGAGACAGCGCCGGTTCTGTCCACTACCTTTCGCCCGAGCAGGCCAGAGGCGGATTCACTGACGAGCGCTCCGACATTTACTCGATCGGCATCACTCTGTACGAGATGGTCACGGGAGTCGTGCCGTTCGACGGAGAATCGCACGTCAGCATCGCCCTTAAACATATTGACGGAAATATAGTGCCGCCTCACACGGTCGACCCGGACATACCGTACGGCGTAAGCGACCTTGTCATGATGGCGACTAAAAAAGATCCCGCGGAACGGTTCCAGACTGCGAGGGATATGTACGCCAGACTGAAAATGGTCTCGGCAAACCCCGGATATTCGTTCCTGACGCCCGAAAACAACCTTGACGACGGAGCCGCGGATATACAGAACCTCGAAGCGACCGAGTTTTCAGCGCCGCTGATCATACGACGCGAAGATATAGGCGAGTACGGCACTGATGCGGGCAATGCTTCCGATGACAGCAGGAGGCGCAGGGCCGCAGATTATACCGACCGCGAGCTTGAGATAAACCGCGCGGAGATCGTGCGAAACGTGACGATGACGACGTTCGCGTACGTTCTGGCGATCATTCTCGGCATCGTCGGGATCATATTTATGGTCAATCGCTTCAATAACCTGAATCAGAATATGGACAGGTTCACTTCCGTTTCGTACAGAGTGGGAGATTATTCCGCGATGAACGCGCAGGAAGTTATCAGCGAACTGACGCTGAAAGGCATTAATGTTGTCCAGGAACCGGTGCTGAGCGAAGACTACCCGATGGGATACGTCGTGGGGCAGAGCATTGCCGCCGGCGAAACGATCACCGCGAAAGATATACTGACGCTCAAGGTCTCGAGCCTCAGCAACTCGTTCGTTATTGACGACTGGACCGATAAGGACTTCCGCGAAGCAGGCGCTGCGCTTTCGTCGGCGGGACTTATCGTGAATTACCAGACCGTATCGAGCGCACAACATAAAGCGAACACGGTGGTACGCACAGTGCCGGCAGCAGGGCAGATCGTTGCCCCCGGAGATAACGTCACCATCTTTTACAGCACCGGTCAGATGTCCGAAAAAGTGCGCGTGCCTAACCTTATAGGGCTCAGCGCGCAGGAAGCCGAGATGCAGCTAAACCTTGCGGGCCTGTCGTTAAGGCGCGCGTATCCCGATCCCGGATCGGACATCACTGACCTCGTTGCCACACCTACGCCTACGCCGGAGCCTACGCCTGACCCCAGACTTCTGCCTACACTGACGGCAGAACCTACGGAGACAGCCACTCCCGAATTGACCGAAGCACCTTCCGAAGATCCCGCCGGGTCAACGGAACCCGTTATCACCGCAACGCCTGTCGTTACCGAAACGCCTATCCCCACAGTACCTCCGACAGCTACTCCTTCACCTTCGCCGGTGCTCGCATCGATGACAGTAGTGGCGCAGTATCCGTCGGCAGGCACGGAGGTTTATGTAGGAGAATCGGTAGAGATATACTTCTACACCGTAAGGATGCTTCAGACAGATAAAGAACTCACGCTCGAATATCCGTCGGACGTCCAGATGATCGGCGACGTAAACGTCCGCATCGAGTCGAAACCGGTCGTTGGATCGGGATCGTTCTCCGACGTAGTATTCAGCGGCATCGTAAAGAGAGAAGAATTCCCGCTCAAATATCACCTTAACGTCCAGGTCAACGGCATGCCGGTAAAAGTTACCGTGTACATCAACGGCTCTGTTTACCGCCAGATTCTTGTGACCGCGGATTACACGGAGAAGAAGTGATGGGCGCCGGGAGAACCGGGACGATCCTTAAAGGCGTCGGAGGCCTTTATACCGTTTATTCATCAGGTGAAACGTTCGAATGCAGATTAAGGGGCAGCATACGCCTCGAGGGGATAAGGCCGGTAACGGGGGACAATGTCGTTCTTGAGACCGAGCCGGGTTCGTCCGTTCCTTCGGTGATTGGATCTGTATTGCCCAGGCGCAACGTCCTCGTTCGTCCGAGAGCGGCCAATATCGACCAGATCGTCCTTGTTATCGCTTCTCTTTCTCCTGCGCCTGACCTGTTCCTTGTCGATAAACTGCTGATCGCCGCCGGTGTCGCCGGCACGGGAGCGGTGCTTGTAATAAACAAAGCGGACCAGGACGAAGCGGCTGCGGCGGATATTGCCGAACAGTATAAGGGAGCGGCGCAATGCATTATAACGAAAGCGCTTGATTCGGATGACCACGGCCTCGAGCCTCTGCTGGCTGCGCTCAAGGGACGTACCTCCGTTCTGGCGGGCCAGTCGGGAGTGGGGAAATCCACGATCCTGAATATGCTTACCGACGGTGCGTACATGGCCACCGGGAGCATAAGCGAAAAAACGCTGCGCGGGCGCCACACCACGAGACACGCGGAATTGTTCCCGATATCCGGGAAATACGCGGATGAGCCGTCGTTCATAATCGACTCGCCCGGATTCAGCCTGCTCGAGCTGGAGGACATTGCTCCGCGGGACTTGTCCGCATACTACCCCGAGGTATATAATCACGAAGGCGAATGCCGCTTTCAGGATTGCAGCCATACGGGAGAGCCCGGCTGCTTCGTTCCCGGACTCGTCGAAACGGGAGCGTTCCATCCCGAAAGATATGAGCGGTATAAAGTGCTGTACCGCGAGCTCGAAACGAGAGAGAAGAACAAATATAAGAATAAAAGAGGGCTTTAAAAATGAAGATCTTAGTTGCGCCGTCGATACTTTCGGCGGATTTTGCCAGACTCGGAGAAGACATAATAAGTGTAGAGCGTGCCGGAGCCGACTGGATCCACGTCGACGTCATGGACGGCCATTTCGTGCCCAACATTTCGTTCGGAATGCCTGTTATAAAAAAAGCGCGCCCTGTGACGAAACTTCCGTTCGACGTTCATCTGATGATCGAAAATCCGGACAAATATATTGAAGAATTCGCTAAATCAGGTGCGGATATTATAACGGTGCATCAGGAAGCTTGCCCGCATCTTCACAGGACCGTCCAGCTTATAAAAAAGCAGGGCTGCATGGCAGGCGTCGCGCTGAATCCCGCCACGCCGGAAGATACGCTGAAATATATTATTCCGGATATCGACATGATCCTGCTGATGTCCGTAAACCCGGGCTTCGGAGGCCAGTCGTACATACCGCAGGTAACGGATAAGATAAAGGCTGTGCGCAAGATGTGCGTGAAGGCGGGAAGGCCGGACATGCACATAGAAGTCGACGGAGGCGTTGACACCAAAACATACGCACAGGTCACAGGCGCAGGAGCTGATGTGCTTGTCGCAGGTTCCGCCGTGTACGGAGCGGAAGACAGGGCGGCCGTCATTCGCACGCTTAAGGGAGAGTGAGGTCAATGTTTTCAGAGAAGATCTGCAGGAGCCTTGCTTCCGGTTCGATGATCCGGGCAATGTTCGAGCAGGGCAGCATGCTGAAGGCTAAATACGGCGAAGAAAATGTTTATGATTTCGCGCTGGGAAATCCGGATCCGGAGCCGGACAAAGAAATAATTGACGACATCATAGCGCTCGCCGATGAGCCCGGCATTCATAAATATATGTCTAACGCGGGTTTTGCTGACGTGCGCAGTACGGTCGCGGCTCACATGTCCGAAGAAAGCGGGAGAGAGTTTACCGCCGATGAGATAGTGATGGTAACAGGAGCGGCGGCGGGATTGTCCGTGACGTTCCATTCACTGCTCGATCCGGGAGACGAGGTCATTACGCTCGCGCCGTATTTCATGGAATACAATTCGTACGTAGGAAATCAGGGCGGGACCGTGAAGCCGGTCAATACTCTTCCCGATACGTTCAGGCCTGATATCCCGGCGATCGCGGCTGCCATCGGACCGCGCACGAAGGCAATTATTCTGAATTCGCCTAACAATCCTTCAGGCGCCGTCTATCCCGAAGAGGATCTCGAAGCGCTCCGCGACGTGCTCGATGAAGCGGAAAAGAGGACCGGGAACCCCGTGTATGTCGTTTCGGACGAACCTTACGCGAAAATAGTGTATGACGGCGTGAAAGTACCGAGCGTCGCACGCATTTTCAAAAACAGCATAACCGTAAACTCGTTCAGCAAATCGCTGGCGCTCCCGGGAGAACGAATCGGATATATTGCCGTTAACCCCGACCTTCCCGATAAAGAAACGCTCGAGGCTGCGCTCGTATACTCGAACCGCACGCTCGGCTTTGTCAACGCGCCGTCGCTCTTCCAGAAAGTTGCCGCCAGACACCTCGACAGGTCCGTTGGCCTTGACGCATATAAAGAGCGCAGAGATATGCTGTACGAGATCGTCACGGACGCGGGCTTTAAATGCTTAAAGCCTCAGGGAGCGTTCTACCTTTTCCCGAAAAGCCCGATACCGGACGATAAAAAATTCGCCGAGATCGCGCTCAGACACCGCACGATAGTCGTTGCGGGCAGCGGCTTTTCGTATCCGGGATACTTCCGCCTGGCGTACTGCGTAAGCCGCGGTATGATAAAGAGAAGCGCGGGTGCGTTCAGAGAAATTATGGCAGAGATCGCCGGAGGCACAGAGGGCTGAAGTTTACATAAGAGGCCGGCAGATGGACAAGGAAAACAGCAAAAACAGCAAAAAGAGCAGACGCAAAAGGTCCGGTAAGAGGAAGCTTCCTATAGTTCTGGCGGCGGTCGCGGCGACGATAGCTGTCGCGCTTGTCGTGCTGTTTTTTGCGCCTTTCTTTTCTATAAACACGATCAGTTCCGAGGCTTTTGAGCATTATTCCGCCGAAAAGATCGAGTCGTACCTTGAAGAGTACATCGGTGTGAACGGGTTCAGGGCGGTCCTTAAAAACTCCTCGCTGAGGCAGAGCAAAAGCTTCTTCAGCATGGAACTCGTTGACGCCGAAGAAAAAATAATGTTCGATTGTCCGTACCTCGAAAACGTTTGCGTTAAATATGTTCCCGGCAGGACGCTTTCGGTGACGGCGGACGAGCGCAGACCTTCGTTCATGACGGAGTATTACGACACGTATCTTCTGTGCGACACGCACGGGATCGTGCTCGAAACATTTACAAAAGAAAATGTGCCCGAAGGCATGCCTCTGGTCAAGGGGATCTCGCTTTCCGGGTACAAGCTCGGAAGGAGCATTTCCGACGGCAAGAATAAAAATATCGACACTGCCATCAGGGTGTGCGGACTGATGTCGCAGCTCGAGATAGACGGGTATATTGATATTGCTGACGTTTCGGATTATAATAATATATACCTGTATTGCGCACCCAGCCTTACGGTAAAAATCGGGGGCCCTGAAGACATGGGAGTTAAACTCTCCCTTCTGAAAGGCGTCTTCGACAAGGGTCTGAACGGCGAATCGAACGGATTGCTTACCGTTGCCGACGGAAAACAGGCGACATTTATCAAAAACGGGGAGAGGGAGGATTGACCCGATGATACCCATCCTGGGCATGATAATCGGAATACTGATAGGTATCTTCCTTCCTTTCGACATACCGGACGGACTGGCGGTTTACGTTGCCGTCGGTATCCTGGCCGGACTCGATACGGTGTTCGGGGGAGCTGTCGCCGATCTGCAGAAGCGCTTTGACATAAGGGTGTTCCTTACGGGATTTACAGGAAATCTGCTGCTTGCGCTGTTTTTAACGTTTATCGGCGAGAAGATGGGGCTCAGCCTTTATCTTGTGCCGATGTTCGCGTTCGGCGTGCGGCTGTTTGAAAACTTTGCGATGCTCAGAAGGCTCTTCTTCAGCAAGTATATGAAGAAGGACGTCAGGAAGAAATAGGAGCGGTGAGAAACATGAATGAGTATATTGCGGTAATGGATATCGGCACCACCGGAGTGAGACTGCTGGTCGCTAAAGTCGGGACGAACGGAAAGCCCCACATAGTAGCGCGCGATTATTCCGTATGCCACGGCATCAGGAAATTCAAGATCGAGAATTCGGCCGAAGTTACCGAAAGCATACGTAAAGTGCTGAAGCGCGTCAGAGAAAAGACAGAGATAATCGTGCGTTCCGCGTACGTCAGCATTTCCGGCGCGCACGTTAAATACGTCCGCAACGTCGATTCGGTTAATATCGAGCCGGTCTACGCCGATGACGGAGATTACGGCCCGGGCACGGAGCAGGGGATCGTTACGGGAAATGACGTTGCCGCGCTTCTTGATAAGGTCGAAGGTGCGGAGCTGTACGATAACGAATATCTTCTCGGTGCGGTGCCGGTGAAGTTCACGCTGGACAATGACGTTCAGACTTCTTCTCCTATCGGCCTTAAGGCTTCCAGCCTGCGCGTCGATGCTCAGCTTCTGATCGCCGAGAATACTTACGTTTCCGCAGTGAGCGAGTGCGTCAGGGCGGCCGGTCTCGAGATAGACGGTTTTATCCCTCTTTCGATCGCGGTGAGGGCGCTTCTTTCAGCCTGCCCCGATCCGGATGCCAGCACGCTGTTTATCGATATGGGCGGCTGGGCGACCGAGTTCTGCGTGTTCTATAAGGGCAATGTTTATTATGCTTCCGCGCTTCCTGTGGGCGGCGGCACGATCACGGGCGATATCGCTCAGGTGCTTAATGTGCGCAGGGAAGAGGCGGAGCTTCTTAAGTGCGATTACCAGATCGCGGATGTTTCACTCGTCACGAACGATGTTGACGTCGCCATCGGTTCGCTCGAGGACGGTAAGTCGCGCGTCGTGAAGTGCTCCGAGATCGTCGGCATCATGCAGGCGAGGATCGAGGATATTTTCGGCATCATCAGGGAGAGGCTCGACGTAGATGAGATCGATACGTCGTTTATTGACCGCGTCGTGCTTTCCGGCGACGGTATCGTCGGTTTCTCCGGCCTCGATAAAGTATGCGAACGCGTTTTCAGGACAAAGCTTGCGGATATCGACTTTACGCGCAATACCGCGATGAAGGCGATCTTCACGTATACGAGCGGTATGATAATGTATATCGCGTCAATGCTTCCTTACGGGATGAAGCGTTCCGATATCGAGCGCGTGCAGCCCGAGGGTGCGGAGGAGGAGGCCAAACCGGGCGTTCTCGGGTCGATCAAGGACAAGTTCCGCAATCTCATCGGCAGGTTCCGTGACTGATCATCTGCAGCTTAGCAAGCCCGATTTTTACCGCGATTTAGCCGGAAATGTTATTTCCAAATGATTTTTGGCAAAAATTATGAAAAAATTTCCTTTTTTTAGGGGTTGCGGAAAAGAAAAAAATGTTGTATTATGTAATGTGCAATACGTTTTGTTAGACTAAGGGGGTTTTACCTTGAGCATTGAATATGATAGCGAAGCTGGGAAAGACGCTAAAATCGTAGTTATAGGAATAGGCGGCGGCGGAAATAACGCGGTAGACCGCATGATCGAATCCGGTATGCGCGGTGTTGAGTTCATCGCTATGAATACCGATAAGGCGGTCCTGCTTAAGAACCGTGCCGAGACTAAGATTGTTCTCGGCGAGAAGCTTACCCGCGGCCTCGGAGCAGGCGCTAATCCAGAGATCGGTGAGAAGGCTGCCGAAGAGTCCAGAGATGAGATCAATAAACACCTTCAGGGCGTGGATATGGTCTTCATTACCGCAGGTATGGGCGGCGGTACCGGAACGGGTGCTGCTCCTGTCGTGGCAGATATGGCGAAATCAATGGGCATCCTTACTGTTGCCGTTGTTACGAAGCCGTTTGGTTTCGAGGGTCGCCGCAAGATGCAGGCTGCTACCAACGGTATCGAGAAGCTCCGCCAGGGTGTTGACTCGCTCGTTGTTATCCCCAATGATAATATCATGAAGGTCGTTGACGAGAAGGTCACGATCTCCAACGCGTTCAAGCTTGTTGACCAGGTGCTCAGCAATTCCGTTCAGGGTATCTGCGATATCATCACCGACGTAGGCGACATTAACGTTGACTTCGCTGATGTCCGTGCGACGATGAAGGATAAGGGCATCGTTCATATGGGCGTTGGCCGCGCTTCCGGTAAAGACAGGGCTGAGGATGCTCTTAAGATCGCTACTCAGAACCCGCTGCTTGAGACTTCTATCAAGGGTGCGAAGTCCGTTCTGGTTTACTACTATGGCGATAACATCAATATGTTCGAGCTTACTCAGGTCACCGATATCATCCACGATCAGGTTAATGAGGATGCGCAGATCATTTACGGTGCTAAGATGGCCGAGTCCGATGACGAGATGAATGACGAAATGGTCGTTACGCTCATCGCAGCCGGTTTCGATGATGAAGACGACAGCGAGATCTCGATCTCCGCTGATCCTGTTTTCGAGCCGAAGCAGCCGAGAGTTACCGTTCCCGATGATAACCCTCCCGAAAAGAAGAAGGTCATTATCGATGACGATGAGTTCTCTGTTCCTCCTTTCCTGAGGACCCCCAGACGCTGAGCCGATAAATAATTCAGCATATAGTCTATTATGCTCCGGGCTGACCAAGCCCGGAGCTTTTTTACTGCCTGGATGGAACGGGGTACAGAGAGCGGTTTCAGGCTCCGGGCGGCATAAGGGATCACCGGGGTGGAACGGGGTACAGAGAGC
>JAGADO010000073.1 GCA_017613535.1 Clostridia bacterium
CTGCAGCTGACCGACATTCACTGGAATGTGAATACCTCCGCTACGGCCTCAAAGACGTATATGGACAAGCTTTTTAAAGAGGTCAATGACCATATCGTCAGCACCCAGGGGAGCGGGGCGAAAATTGACCTGGTCGAATTGACCGGCGACATGTTCATGCTCGCCAACAGCTACCACGTAGACACGTTTATTGACTACTTCGAGCAGAAGGCTGTCGAGTACGGATTCATGTACACTGCGATCTGGGGCAACCACGACCGCCATTCGCTGTATAATCCAAACTATCTGGCAAAGAAATTCGCGGATGCGCCTCATTGCCTGTATTGTGAACCAGCCGATGATCTGTACGGCCGCAGCAACTTCGTCATCAGCCTGACCGAAGACGGCACGAAAGATTCCAAAGTGGTGTGGATGATCGCGAACCTTGACTCCGGCGCCAGCTTCTCGGAAACGGAATTGACTCCTTTCAGGGATTACGACTACATCCGTCCCGAGCAGACCGAATGGTGGCTCCAGGAGCACGCTAAAGCGGGAGAGGACGTTCCGGCTATTGCCTACTACCACATTCCTCAGGATGAGAACAATAAGGCGTGGGTGGACGTTACGGAAAACGGCGCGACCTATAAGAATAAGTTCTTCAAGCTGGAAGGTTTCGCGGACAACGGCACCGAGAAGTATGCCAGCGACTTTATCGATAAGGCCAAGGATCACAACCTCAAGGCGGCGTTCATGGGTCACGCGCACAACGTGGACTGGACTGTAGAATATGAGGGCGTAGTGATCGGCCTGGGAGTGAAGACCGGCGAAGAACTGTATTTCGCTCATATCGACACCGAGTCCGAAGATGAATATATGCAGGCGGGACTCAAATCCGTGGGCATTACCGAAAACTTCGATCTGATCGGTGCGTCTCTGGTGACGCTTACCGGCAGCGACGGATCTTTCGATCTTGAACACGTGTACTACAACGAAAGGGCGAACGGCGATTTCGTTAAATGGGTGAAGTGGTGATGAAAATGTTTGATAAAGCTAATTTTGTATGTTCCGGACTTAAAGGAAAACAGAAAAAACAGGGGACCGTGCTGCTGATCTGCCTGGCCGTGCTGTACGTGCTCTCCGCGTTCACGTTCATGAATTTCCTGTATTGCCTCTCCGACTGCATCGGATCCATCGTATGCAGTTCCGTTGACATCGCCCTCCGCGACGCGCTTCGGTCAATACCTATCTTCCTGTCGTTCTTCGTTACGCTGGGCGGCCTGATGGTTTGCCAGTCGCTCTACCGCAACGAGGGCAATGGCCGCTGCATGAAGCTGGTTAAAAAGCATGCCTGGATCACGATCGTGATCGGTGCGATCATTATTCTGTACACCATAATAATGCGCATCGCCGGCAGATACATTTCCCTTGTGGAAGGCGCTCCGTCGCCAATATATCCGCTGGACGCCGTGCTGTACGCGCTGCTGTTCATCCTGCTGGGCGTGGGAGTCATCGTTTACACGAAAAAGTATGCTGCCGATCATCCTTTCGAAGGGGTCTCCCGTCCGCTGGCTATAAAGAAAGTGCGCGTGTTCCACGACATTTTCATGACGCTGTGGATGCTGATCAGCCTGTACGGATTCTGCGGATTCTTCTACAGCATGTTTATCGTTGACTTCAAACACGGTTATCTGCCATATACGCTGGCGACAATGTTCGCGTCTCTCGTGGCGTTCTGTTCTTTTGCTGTCTGGGAATTGTATTACAACAACCTGAAGCCGGAGAAGAAAAAAGAGCAGCTGTTCAAAGTGGCGCTGATAGCGCTGTGCGTGTCGGTATTGTCCGCGGTTCTCTACTTCGTGGCACTCAAGTTCAACCTTGACGGACCCTCGAACGTAGGCTTCGGAATATTGCCCATCGCGTTCTCCGCCAGCGTCAATATCGCTACGTTTATCGTCGTATTCACTCCTCTGATCGCTTCGATCGCCGGACTGATGAAAGGCCTGATAATTAAAAAGCGCGGCTGAAAACGATTGAAACTGTTCTGATTATAAAGGCAGATGCTGTTCAGTGTCTGCCTTTTGCTTTATCATAAACGCAGGAACCGGGGACCTTTGCTAATGCCGCCGCGAACTTCAGGCTGTACCGGTCGAGACAGAACTGCCACTCGTAGCCTGTGTCAAGCCTTTCAAATATCTTGTCCATGACCTCTCTTTCGAGGCTGGGCGGAGTGTCATCTTCGAAATCGATGATGAAATAACTGGTGAAGAAATCTTCGGTGATCACCTTGCGCACGAGATAAATCTTGGAAATTTTGCCTTCGTCGATGCTCAGGAAATAATCGAGCAGATCGTCAAGCATCGTTCCTTCCAGCGGCTCAGACTCAAGCTTATCGGCTACGGAAAGGCCGTTCATTTTATCGAATTTATCCAGCTTCTGCTGGGAAATATCCACTACCCATTCACGGTAGGCGTCCCGGCGCTCCGAAAGCCCCATCATATTAACGAAAGTTCCGATCCTGTCGATGGCGGTGTCGATGTAATTCGAGTTGTTCGTCGCCTTGTAGATGTAGTCGATGCCGTTTTCATCATATTTATTCAGAAGGCACATGCCTTTTATCAGGCAGGCGTGATCTTTCTGTTCATCATTGAACTCGGCGATAGCCCGGTCGCAGACGGCTTCCTCCTCATCAAATCTGCCGAGGGCGGCCAGGTCCGAGCATACCTGTTTGATCGTGTCGGGGGTCAATTCTTTTCCGCCCCGTTCCCATTCGTTGATCCTTCTGAGCGGGTCAAGATATTCGGTACGCCTGTCTTCCAGGTAGCTGTTTTTATGTATCTCGAATAAGCGTCCGTCGCAGTATTTTAAGGCTTTCGCACATTCAGTACGGTATTCCGCCTCCTGTTCGTCGCCATTTTCACCGTATAGGGGCAATTTCAGTTCGACGTCATCCAGTGTGAGCCCGAGCTTTGCCAGACGATCTCTCAGGATGGGATGGGTCGATATGTTCGGGAGCAGTTCGTTTTTGTGAAGCTCTCTCCAGAATTCGGCGCGTTCGGGCAATTTCTGCCGGAACCGTTCAACGAAGAGCGACAGATAGTTATTGACAGGATCTGCCTCTCCGTAGAACTCGTCCGGACTAAAATATCCGGGCGATTCCCGCAAAAAATCGTCGTTGAATATAGTCTTGGTGAGCGCATTGCCCGCTACCTGAGGATCTCCGAACTCGAGGATCACATTATCCGCGTTTTCTTCGGCAACGATAGTGCCGAACAATTTGTAATACATATGTTCTTTTAAGAAAGGCAGATCGGTCACCCATGAAAATACGGTCAGGCGCTTGAAAAAGTGATGATCGTACAGCGCCGTGAGCCTGAGCGAAATCCTGTCTTCGAGCTTTGACGTATCTGAATCGTTCCGGACGTGCGCAAATTCGTGGAGGAATATGTTGTAAAGCTCTTCGCTGTTAAGGATGTCCATTGCTACCGCGCCTACGTAGAGAATCACCGTATCTCCGGCGAGGGCAATAGAAACGGAACAGTTGGAATTGATATAAATAACGATGTTTTTCGTGATGCCGAGGGTCCGGGCGGCCTTGCGGGCTAGTTCGTACAGCCGTGGATAATCTTCTTCTTTCTGGCAATTAGAGAAATCATTGTCCTTGGGCGACAGGAGAAAGCGGGCGAAAAACCATGCGAAAAGTATAAATGATACTATATTGAACAGGTTTTTAAGCCTGAAGCCGAATATGAATGCGAGAAAGCAGAGGAAAACGAATTTGAATATCTCATAAATGATCAGCCAGGTGGCTTTAGCGCGCAGTTTCTTTTTCGCCCGGATGAAATCCTCCTGGATGCGGTCTTTGTTTTGCATTATTTCTTCCCGCATCTGGGCAACGTTATTTTTCTTTTTTGCGTTTTTGCGCTTGATGATAAAGCCGGCGACAAGCATGGCGAGCATGACTGCTATAAATCCGAGGATGGTGAATGCTATGGCGGCAAGGATCGGTGAATCGTCGGGTATCGTCAGGTGTTTTGCCGTTATTGCCCCTGCTGCGGTGAATGCGAGTGCAAATATCAGGGACACGACGATGACCGCTGCAGTTCCGTTCAGCTTTATCTTGTTTTTCATGTGTATTGTCCTCCCGCGGTGTGATAGGCGTTTTCAATATAATAGACGCGGGGAGGGGAATTGTCAATAATCTATGTGGTTTTGAGTGCGCGTATCGCGTTGAGCACCGCCAGGACCATAACGCCCACGTCCGCGAATACGGCCAGCCACATCCCGCCGATGCCGAAGGCGACCAGCGCGAGGGCCAGCAGTTTCACACCGATGGAGAAAACTATGTTTTCGTATATTATCCGCATGCATTTGCGGGAGATCCGGATCGCTTTAACGATTTTCATCGGATCGTCATCCATAAGCACCACGTCAGCCGCTTCGATTGCCGCGTCGGAACCGATCCCGCCCATGGCGATGCCAACGTCAGCCCGCACGAGCACCGGAGCGTCGTTGATACCATCG
Source organism: Clostridia bacterium (assembly GCA_017613535.1). Classification (GTDB taxonomy): domain Bacteria; phylum Bacillota; class Clostridia; order UBA1212; family UBA1255; genus UBA1255. The sequence goes on from JAGADO010000073.1 coordinate 4,501, forward strand.
CCGGTGAATGCCAGCTTATACTTGGATTCCGTCTCGGCCAGCAGTAATTCGAGCTTTTCCACTTTATCGGCAGGCAATAGTTCGCTGTAATATTCAGATATACCTAAATCTGCCCCAACAGCGGCAGCGGTTTCAGCCCGGTCACCGGTAAGCATCACGACCCGGTCAATGCCGTTTTCGCGAAGGGAATTGACCGCATCCCGCGCCGTGGGTTTCAGCTGGTCGGAGATAAGTATCCGGCCTTCGTATTTACCGTCGGCGGCAATATAAACACAGGTGGCGGCGGAATAATTGTCCGGGGCGGAACCGATAGAAGAAAGCGGCAACGAAGCACCGGCCAGGGCCATCAGAGAGGCATTGCCCACGGCGATCTCCCGGCCGTCCACC
>JAGADO010000074.1 GCA_017613535.1 Clostridia bacterium
AACTACGGCCTTTCCGAATCGATCGGCCCCGGCTGCGTCCATCTGGGCGTCGAAAATATCGATCACGTCGGTGCGATCGGAAAAGCCGGATACCTCTGGGAAACGCGCATCTGCGACGAAGAGGGTAAAGACGTTAAGCGCGGAGAAGTCGGTGAACTGTGGGTAAAAGGCCCCGGCGTCATGACGTGCTATTACAAGAATCCCGAGGCGACCGCGGAAGTGCTGCACGGAGAATGGCTCTCCACAGGCGACATGGCGCGCGAAGACGAAGAGGGATTCATATATCTCGTTGACAGAAAGAAAGATGTCATCATCACGGGCGGCGAAAATATCTACCCGGTACAGATAGTAGACTATCTGCGCGAACACGAAGCCGTGAAAGACGTTGCCGTTATCGGACTTCCGGACAAACGTCTCGGGGAGATCGCGGCGGCAATCATCGAGGTAAAGCCCGGTATGCAGCTGACGGAGGATGAGGTCAATGAATTCTGCCAGGGCATGCCTCGCTACAAGCGTCCGCGCCGCATCATTTTTGCGACGGTTCCGCGTAACCCGACCGGTAAGATCGAGAAGCCGCGCCTCAGAGAGATCTACTGCGGAGAACGGCTCGTCGAAGCCCAGACCACATCATAACAGTACTGCCGGAAGACCGCGTTTCTGTGCGCGGCCTTTTTTCGCATTTAAGCCTTAAAATCTTCTTCCAGACAGGGAGGGACTGCAATGCTGGAACTGAAACTTCTGAACTCGCTCGCTAAAGTATGGCCCGACAAGACTCCCGATGAATGCGCTGTAACGACAGGCGGATCGATGCTGCTGAACGAGAAATATCACTTTCAGGTCGCGTACAGACTTACCGACAGGCTTCAGGCAGGGATATCTCTCAGGTGCGAATCCGACCTGGGAGATGCGCTCACGGTCAGGTTCGTTGACAACGTCCCTTGCGATCTGCCTGTTCCGGCCGGTTTTGAGGACGTGTGCGAGCATCCGCTCCCCGGCCTTATGCCTGACATATTAAGGCCGCTGCCTCCGGTGCTCTGGTCGTATTCAAATATATGGAGGGCCGTCTGGATCACCGTTGACGCCGTTCGCTGCAGCGTAGCCCCCGGTGAACACGTTATCGGGATAGTCCTTAACGATGGCGCGGAAGCCAGAGCGGAGTTCCGCCTCAATGTTATAGATTTCCGTCTCCCGGACCAGACGCTTCCTGTGACCAACTGGTTCCATTCAGATGCGCTTTGCAATTATTACGGCGTGAAATTCGCTTCCGAAGAGTACTGGCGTATAATGGAGAATTTCGTAAAGACAGCTGTTTCGAACGGAATCAATGCGATCCTTACGCCTGTTTTTACGCCTCCGCTCGATACGGCTCCGGGCACGGAGCGCCTCACGACTCAGCTCGTAAAAGTGACCGTTCTTCCGGAAGGCGGATACGGATTTGATTTCGGCCTGCTCGACCGGTACATTTCGATCTGCATTGCTTCCGGCGCAAAATATCTCGAAATTTCGCACCTTTTCACGCAGTGGGGCTGCCGCAACGCTCCTAAAGTTATGGGAACGCTTCTTGACGGCTCAGAAATGCGCCTGTTTGGCTGGGAAACGGACGGGACGGGTGAAGAGTACTCCGCGTTCCTTCGTGCCTTTCTGAGCGCGCTGACCGCATTTTTGAAGGAAAGAGGAATTTTCGGAAAATGCTTCTTCCACGTTTCGGACGAGCCTGACTGGACGATGCGTGAACGGTATGCAAAGGGGGCAGCCGTTGTCCGCGAATTCGTGCCGGAAGAAATGATAATCGACGCCATCAGCGAGCCGGAGTTCTACATGCAGGGGCTTATCCGTACACCGGTCGCGTGCCTGACTTCGATAGACCGGTTTATTGACGCACATATCGACAGAGCGTGGGGATACTACTGCTGCGGCCAGATCCGCACTTCGAACAGACTTATCGCGACGCCGTCGTACAGAAACCGTATACTCGGCTTCCAGCTCTTCAGGTACGACATAAAAGGGTTCCTTCAGTGGGGATATAATTTCTACAACTCGCATCTTTCGCTCGAACAGATCGATCCGTTCGGCTCATCAACTGCCGGCGGCTGGGTGCCCGGCGGAGATCCGTACGTCGTTTATCCGGGGCCGGACGGCAGACCGTGGGAGTCGATAAGACTAGTCGTATTTGATTCCGCGCTCGCGGATTACCGCGCTTTAACGGCACTGCTCGAAAAAGGCGTTTCGGGCAATACCCGAGATGAGATCTCGCGTCTGTTCGGGCTTGACAAATACCCGATCTCGGACTTTAAAACGAGCGGGGAGGAAATAATAGCTATCAGGGAAAAGGTCAATAGCCTTCTTTGCCCGGAAAGGATCCAACAATGAGCGAAATTAACGAAACCGCCGGGAACGTCTCCGAAAAAGCTGCTGAAATTCGCGTTCCTGAAGAGCAGCCCCGTGTATATTCTCCCGCGAAACGCAAGAAGAGGATGGGTGACAGAAAAGACGGAAGAAGGCTCCGCTCGATCCCAGGCATGAACAAAATGATGCCATTCATAATGAAGAACAGGAGCGACGGATGCAACACTTACGCTGATGAATTTGATGTCACCGACTGCGATGCGTTCTGTAAGAAGATGGTCCGTTCGGGACGCCAGAACTTCAGTTTTCTCCACGTGATGCTAGCTGCTTACGTTCGCACTGCGTCGCAAAGGCCGGGGATCAACCGCTTCATCAGCGGCCAGCGCGTATACAGCAGGAACAATATCGAAGTATGCATGACGATAAAAAAAGAGATGAAGCTTTCATCTCCGGATACCGCGATCAAAGTCGAATTCCAGCCCGATGACACGATATTGGAAATATACGATAAATTCAACGCAGTCGTTGAGGCGAACAAGAACAGCAAAGAACTCGACAGCGATTTTGACAACGTCACTAATAAACTTGCCTCTCTCCCGAGACCGATACTGCGCTTTATCACCCGCATGCTTTTCTGGCTCGATTACCACGGTTGGCTGCCTGCGAGCCTGCTTAAAGTCAGCCCTTTCCACGGCAGTATGATCATCACGAGCATGGGTTCTCTCGGAATAAGGCCGATATATCACCACATCTACGATTTTGGAAATCTTCCTATTTTCCTTGCTTACGGCGTTAAGAGGAAGAGGACTCATTTCGGGCCGGAAGGGAAGCCTTATACAAGGAAATATATCGAGATCAAGGCTGTTACCGACGAGCGTATCTGCGACGGTTATTATTACGCTTCGGCTTTTAAGATGCTGCGCAGTTATGTGGAAAATCCGGAATCGCTGCTTAAGCGCCCTGAAAAAGTGAACGAGGACGTAGATTGATCGGCTATGCTTTAATCGACCGATTTCAGCGCTTCTACCATACTTATTTTCTTTAACAATCTGTTCATTATCAGATTCACGATGAGCGAGAATACGATCGTCAGACCTGCAGCGAGCAGGTAGCTCCATATATGTATCTGGCGGCCGAACATGACCATGTCGATCTCTGCCGTGTTTATAACGAACACGGCGAGTATGCGGCCTAGACCAAGACCGAGGAGCGCGCCGATGATTGACAGTATTATACTTTCGCGGAAAATGTACATTGACACTTCATTATCGTTGAAGCCTAGGACTTCGAGAGTGGCGATCTCTCTCGTTCTTTCCGCGATGTTTATGCTGGCAAGGTTATACAGCACTACTACCGCCAGCAGAACGGCCGACAATATCAGTACGAGCACGACCGCGTCGAGTGCTTCCATCATTTTTGAAAACTGTGTCCGAATTGCCGACTGAAGTATGATCGTCAGGATATGATCGGTATTGACGACCTCCGCTGCCATATGCTCCTCGGCAGAATTGTCCATATCACCGTATCTGATGTATAACATATTGTATTCGGGAGCTTCACCCGTCATCTCTTCGTACGATTCGGGGGATATGAAAAGGTAGTGGTATATGTAATTTTCAAGCACGCCCGACACGGTGAAATCGGCTTTTTTAGTTTCGCTGACGGATATCGTGATCATATCTCCGGCTTTAACGCCGAGGTTGCGTGCCAGTTTTTCGGTAAGCAGCGTCTTTCCGGGCTCGATTGTAAATCTCTCGCCGGTCGTGCGGCTTTTAGTGTCAATAATACGATCTGCCTTGTCAGAGCTTTCGGGGGCAACGACGTATACGTTCTGGGTTTTTCCGCTTTTTGACGATACTGCGTACGATTTCTGAGTCGCCGCTGTCACCGTTCCGGAACCGTCGTATGACCGGATAATATCTTTGATCTCGCTTATCCCGCTCTCGTCGATCCCGTCCGAGTACGCCATTGCGCTGAAATGCATGACGTCGTCGAACTGCTTCTTTACAATATCCGAGATCGAGTCGCGCAGTGCAAATCCGCACAGCATCAGCGCCGTGCAGCCCATTATCCCGATCAGCGTCATGATCATCCTCTTTTTATACCTGAATGCGTTTCTGACGGTCACTTTGCTGAAGAACGAAAGTCTTCTCCAAATGAAACGGATGCGCTCCATAAGCACGCGCTTTCCGGATGCGGGAGCAGCGGGCCGCATAAGCTGGGCAGGAACAGGCGTCACGGCTTTTAAGCAGCTGAAAAGCACTGTAAGTGCGGCAACGGCGAGGCTTACGGCTGTTATTATGATCGCGTCAGACCACAGGAACGGTATATCTCTGACCTGAATCCTGTACAGGATCGAATACGCTTTCAGTATCACGGCAGGGAACAGCTTGTACCCGACAGAAAGACCGAGAGCACAGCCGAGGAACGTTGCCGACAGGCAGTAGAACAGATATTTCGAGAATATCTTCAACCCGGAGTAGCCTAGTGCTTTCATCGTGCCTATCTGAGTGCGCTCTTCGCTGACAAGCCTGCTCATGCCTGTTATTGATACGAGTGCGGCGACAATGATAAAGAAGGCAGGGAAGACCTTGGCAATATTTCCGATGCGCTCCGCGTTCTGGCCGAACTCCTCGTACCCGCCGTTATCGTAGCGCGTGTAGACGTACCATTCAGGCTCGGCCAGTTCTTCTAACTGTTTTACGCTGTCTTCGAGCTGCGCTTTGGCGTCGTTAAGCTTTATGAGCCCATCGTTGTATTCTTCAGTTCCGGAGGCAAATTTGCTCTTCGCTTCCTCTAATTCCGCGCTTTTTTCTTCGATTTCGGCTTCCGCTGCTTTCAGCTGCTCTTCGCCCTCGGAGATCGTCTGCTTTGCTTCGTCGAGCTCGTGTCTGGCATCTTCCAGCATCTTCGTGCCGTTCATCATCATGTCTTCGTTGTACTCGATCTCGGCTTTGGCATCTGAAAGCTTTTTCTGCGCGGCGCTCAATTCTTCGTCTGCCGTCTTTACGCCATCATTGTATTTCTGCTTTGCTTCGTCAAGCTCTGCGCTGTAGCGGTCGTATTCGGCCTGGTTCGCATCGAGTTCCGCTTTGCTTTCATCGAGCCTTGCCCCGACTGAAAGGAAGAATTCGTACGCTTTATCGAACTGTTCTTTTATAAGGCCCTTTTCGGTATCCATACCGATAGCCTCTTTGATATTGTCGTAGCTCTCGCGCAGCGCTTCGTACACCTTCAGCGCATCGTCGTATATTTTGCGGACAGATTCGTACGTCTCGCGGGCCTCGTCAAGCTTCTCCTTGCCGTTCGCGAGATTGACCTCCGCGACACTTATCTGCTCCCTTGCCGCAGACAATTCTTTCTCCGCCTTGAGCGCAGCGTTCGTATATTCCTCGTACCCCTCGGCGTAGAGGCGGCGTGCTTCGATCAGCGCTGTTCCGGCATTTGCGGCGTCAAGCGATTTCTGATTGTATTCCGCCTCTCCCTCTTCGAGGGCCTTCTTTCCGTCTTCGAGTTCGGTGCGTTTTTCGGCGATCAGTTTGAGCGCGTCTTCAAGCTGTTTTTCACCGTCGCTGATCAGAACCTGCGCGTCATCGAGCTGCTTTCTGGCGTCCTCAAGTTCTTTTTCTCCGTCCTCGATCTCTCTCCGCCCGTCGGAGATCTTTTCGTTAGCGTCAAGCACAGTACGGTCGTACCTTTCGCGCGTAAGCTTTTCACCGATAGACGTGATTTCGATCTTCCTGCGCGCTTCGGCATCGAGGTACCCGTCCGAATAAACAGTCTCATCGTACATATCGTCGAAAACGAGGTATACTTCGGTATTGTAATTGATCAGGAAGTTTTCGATCGGAATATATGCGATGAGGTCAACATCACCGTCCCCGATGGTCGTGTTGCCGTGCTCGAAATCCGAGACGTACATCGACGAGTATGCATGGCCGACAACGGTGAAATCGTTGTTCAGGAGTTCTCCTCCTTCGCCGTGCCTGATCACGGTCAATCTGCTTCCGATCGCGAAGCCTGACGCTGCCGAATCGAGTATGCATTCGCTGCTCTTAACGGGGAAGCGGCCGTCCTTCAGCCACAGTTCGTTTATGTCGCTGTCTTTATCGTAGGCAATAAAATGCGCTTCCGATTCGTCGCTGCCGTTGCTGACTATCGCATCTAAAAAGTATGATCTTTTAACGGATACGCCCTTCAGTTCCGAGAGCGCTTTAATGTCATCTTCGTCGAATCCCCATGTCGATAAAACTCTGAAGTGCATCAGGTTCTGCGAGTCGGAGTATTTGTCGGTCGAGTGGATCATATCGGGCTTGCTGGCCTTTATGCCCGCAAAAAATCCCACGCCGAGCGCGACGATCAGTAAGATCGATATATATCTGGCTTTTGTACGCCATATTGTACGCAGTGTGTTTTTTAACGCAGCGCTTCGCATCTTACCACTCGATTTCCTCAACGGGAGCAGGATTTTCGTTCTTTACGACCTTGACCGTCTCGCCGCTCCTCACATAAATGACCTTGTCAGCCATTGCCGTTAGCGCCGAATTATGCGTAACTATAATGACTGTCATCTTGTCCTGACGGCAAGTGTCCTGAAGCAGTTTAAGTATCATCTTTCCCGTCGCGTAGTCGAGCGCTCCCGTGGGCTCGTCGCAGAGGAGGAGCTTGGGCTTTTTCGAAAGCGCTCTGGCTATGGAGACCCTCTGCTGCTCGCCTCCGGAAAGCTGTGCGGGGAAGTTATCCATTCTGTCTTTCAAACCTACTTTTTCAAGAATCACGTCCGCGGGGATGAAGTCTTTAGTTATCTGCGACGCGAGCTCTACATTTTCGCGCGCGGTGAGGTTCGGGATAAGATTGTAAAACTGGAAAATGAAACCTACGTCGTGGCGTCTGTAATCGATCAGCTGCTTGCGGTTATAGAACTGAATGTCGCGCCCGTCAACGGATATAGTGCCGCTGTCGGATGAATCCATTCCGCCCAGAATGTTAAGTATCGTCGTCTTTCCGCTGCCGCTCGGGCCAACGATCACGGCCAGTTCGCCCTGCTCGATGTCGAACGTCATATTTTTAGCAGCCTCGATGACGACGTTGCCTGTCCTGTATCTTTTAGTAACTCCGTTCAAACTGATGAAACTCATTGCGAATCTCCTTTGCCGCGCGAATCTCAGATCTTGAAGACTCTGCTGTATTCGTCGTAAACTTCGCGGAAAGCTTCCGAATCCTGCTTCATGAGGTTATGCGTGTATTCGTGAGGATGCAGTTCGTTTCCGGCCAGTTCTATTATGTCGAGGGCAATGTTCGAGCAGTGGTCCGAAACACGCTCGCAGTTGGTGACGATGTCGTTGAAAACGAACCCCTGGTTAAGCGTGCATTCTCCGCGCTGGAGGCGGTCAATATGGTTGTGCTTCATATTATCGCACAGGTCGTCGATCAGTTCCTCGAGCGGCTCTACGCGCGATGCCGCTACCATATCGACGTTCGTAAACGATTCTACCGTAAGGTCTAGCACCGCCGAAACGGCCTTGAAAAGGACCCTGAGCTCATTGTCTGCACTCTCGGAGAAGTGGATATTCTTTTCGAATAACTCTCTGGCGCTTTCGGCGAGGTTCAGGCTGTGGTCGGAAATACGCTCGAAGTCGGAAAGCGTGTGCAGGAAAAGAGATATCTTCTCGCTCTGAGCCGTTGACATTTCGCGGCCCGTCAGCTTCATCATATAAGTACCGAGGCTGTCCTCGTAATTATCAACATTGTCCTCCATGCGCTTGATCTTTGAGAACCCTTCTTCGTTGAAGTTATCGAAAAGAAGCAGCGCATCCGAAATACCCTGCTGCGCGAGGTCTGCCATCTGCTTTATGTAAATTTCAGTCTGCTCGATCGCGAGCGCGGGGTGGGCAATGAATCTGTCTTCCAGAAGGATCTCGGGCTTTACGTCCGATTCGTCCTTCTTACCCTTGATCATGGCTGTGACAACTTTTTCGATCACGCCTGTGAGCGGGAAGAGGAGTATGACGATCGCCAGTCTCAGAACTGTATTAACGAGCGCTGTCGTGAACGGATTCATCACCATATTATCGAACGGTATGTCAACGAAAGCGTCCACCGTATAATACGCAACCGCGCATACGAAAACTCCGAACACAGACGCGACCGGATAGATCGCGGCAGCGCGTTTACCCTCGGTACCGGCTCCGATGGCGGAGAGGATGACGGGCACGGACGCACCGATGCAGATACCCATTAAAAGCGGAACTGATTCGGCGAATGCGATCGCTCCCGTTACGGACAACGCCTGCAGGATACCTACGGCAGCGGATGCCGACTGGAGTATTGCGGTGAACAGAAGGCCGATAAGAATGCCGAAGAATGGATTTGAAAGGGAAGTGATGGCGGAAGTGAACCATTTCTCTTCGCCCAGCCCGCTGACTGATCCGCTCATATAACTGAGACCGAACATCAGCACCGCAAAGCCCATGAAGATGTTTCCGATATGTTTCGTTACCTGCTTCTTTCCGATCATACGGATAAGCATACCTGTAACGGCGACTATGCCCGTGAGCGTGGCCGTTGACGCGATCTGCCCGACGAGACCGGCGCCGTTTATATAACTCAGACAGATGACCCAGCCCGTTATGCTCGTGCCCAGTATGGCGCCGATTATAACATTGACCGCCTGCCTGACCTTCATCATGCCCGAGTTCACGAAGCCTACCGTCATAACAGCCGTCGCGCTCGAGGACTGGATGACTGCGGTGACACCCGTGCCCAGCAGGATGCCTTTGATCTTCGTTCCTGACGATTTATAAAGGATCGGTTCGAGTTTTCCGCCCGACAATTTTTTAAGTCCGTCGCCCATCAGCGACATGCCGAACAGGAAGAGGGCAATACCGCTTATCAGCGCTATAATATCCGAAATACTCATACGCCTGTTTTACTCCTGCATTTTTTGTAGCCGTTGTAACCGTGCATGCCAGGTGCAGACTACTACATATTAATTATGCCATAAATTTAATAAAAATAACAGTGCTGTTTTTCTTTAGCGGTTACTTTATGTGGACTTTTCGCACTTTAAATGTTAAAATACAGTCAGTCACGTGATGGGTTGCTTATCTGTGACAGATTTAACTGCCAGACAGGAGATTTTTGATATGGATGATCCCAGAAAAATACTTTCCATGAGCGTCGGAGAAATGCCGGGCTACGGATTTGATTGCCCGTGCGGAAAGCATCACAGCATTGACCTGAACCGAATCATTACGGGTTCCGGAGTGCTTTCCAAACTGCCGGCAGAACTCGAAAAGTTCAAAGATAAAAAAATAATGATCGTCGCCGATCCTAATACGGTCAAGATCGGCGGGAACAAGGTCAAGGAGCTCCTCGACGGCAGCGGATATGATACGGAACTGCTCGTGCTCGACACGCCGGATTATCCGATCCTTCTGCCTGACGAAAGAACTGTCGGAGCGCTTCTGATCCATACTTCGCCCGAGGTCGGACTCATTATAGGCGTAGGAAGCGGTACTATAAACGATCTGTGCAAATTCGTATCGTTTAAGATGAAACTGCCTTTCGTCATTGTCGGCACAGCACCTTCGATGGACGGATACGCCTCGTTCATGGCGCCGCTGATCGTTGACCGCCAGAAGATCACGTATCCCGCGCAGTATCCGTATATCATCGTCACCGATACCGACCTGCTCAATACAGCGCCTCTTATTATGAAGAAGGCAGGATACGGAGACGTTATTGGAAAGTTTACGGCTCTCGCAGACTGGCGGCTTGCCCATAAAGTGAAGGGCGACCACTATTGTGATATTACGGCCGAGCTCGTGCAGAACGCGGTGGATGAATGCGTAGCGAACCAGGACGCATACTTCCGCGGAGAGCCTGAAGCCGTACTTAAAATGAATGATACGCTTCTTCTTACCGGTGTTTCAATTGGACTTATAGGTTATACAAGGCCGGCTTCCGGCAGCGAACATCACCTGTCGCATTACTGGGAGCTTGACGGAATCGCGAGAGGCGTGGAACATCCGCTTCACGGTAATTCGGTAGGCCTCGGCTCGATCGCGTCGGCAGAAGTTTATAAGATAATGCGCAAACGCTTCGAAGTCGTAGATTCCGTGAATCCGCCGGATCCCGATATGTTAAGAGAGATCTACGCCCGTGCGGGAATGGCGCTCAAACCGATGGATCTCGGCATCGACCGCGATCTGTTCAACCGCAGCCTTAATAACGGATACAGGATCAGGCCGCGCTACACGATCTTCAACTTCACGAAAGAGCAGGGAATGCTTCCCGAAGTCGCGGATATGGTCACTGAAATAATGTGCGGAGGTTCGAATTGAATCTTATAGCAGATAAATGGCAGGATTACGAGATACTTGACACGGGCGACGGAATGAAGCTCGAGCGCTGGGGGAATATTTTGCTCTCCAGGCCCGATCCGCAGGTGATCTGGGGCAAGACCGATCCTGCGCTCTGGAAGAAGGCTCATGCGGAGTATTCGCGTTCTTCTTCGGGCGGCGGTCAATGGCACATGCTGCGTGACGTTCCTGCCCGCTGGAATATAGAGTACGGACCGCTCGGACTTAAGTTTATAGTGGAGCCGATGGGGTTCAAGCACACTGGACTTTTCCCGGAGCAGGCGGCTAACTGGGACTGGATGAGCGCGCTTATTTCTGACGCGGTTTCGAAAGGCAGGAAGCCTGAAGTGCTTAACCTGTTCGGGTATACGGGCGGCGCGACGGCGGCATGCGCAAAAGCAGGCGCGGCCGTGTGCCATGTTGACGCGTCGAAAGGCATGGTGACGAGGGCGAGGGAGAACATCGAAGCATCGGGACTCGGCGACAGGACGGTAAGATATATCGTTGACGACGCGTTCAAGTTCGTTCAGCGCGAGATCCGCCGCGGCCGCAGATACGACGGCATTATTATGGATCCTCCTTCGTACGGGAGAGGGCCTTCGGGAGAGCTCTGGAAGCTTGAAGATAACCTTGAGGGATTCGTTAAAAACTGTATGGAGCTCCTTTCGGACGAGCCGCTTTTTATGCTGCTGAATTCGTATACGACAGGTTTTTCGCCCACGGTTACGGAGAATATTCTGAGGCTGAGCCTCCCGGAAAGGCTGAAGGGGAAAACAGATTTCGGCAGCGGAGATCTTTTGCTTCCGGTTTCCGAAAAACGCTCCGGTTCGATTTTCCTGCCGTGCGGTTCATACGCGGCGCTTTACGGTCCGGGATGTTTTCAACTTCTTGATCGCGGCTGAGATGATATGAACGGTACGAAATTAGAGATCCTGTATGAAGATAATCACCTGATTTTCGTTACGAAACCTTCGGGAATCCTTTCGCAGTCTGACGGAAGCGGCGCCGAAGATATGCTTTCTTTAATATCGGACTATCTGGCGGAGAGGGACCGCAAACCAGGAAAAGCATTCGTGGGACTTATTCACAGGCTTGACCGGAACGTCGGAGGCGCGATGGTGTTTGCGAAAAATTCGAAAGGGGCGTCAAGGGCTTCCGAGGATCTTCGTTCGGGCTTTTTCTATAAGGGCTACATCGCGGTCAGCTCCGGTGCGCTTGATCGGGCGGCCGGAGAGAGCGGGTTTTTAGTTAACCGCCTTAAGAAGGACACGGTGAATAACAGGGTGTTTGAGAGCCGCGACGGGAAGGATTGCAGGCTTTATTTTAAGCATCTGGCGGTCTGCCGCGGGGCGGAAGGGCATGAAAAGCATTATTATCTTGCCGTGCCGGTCACAGGCAGGGCACACCAGATAAGGGCGCAGTTTGCTCTTGCGGGAGCACCGCTTATCGGGGACAATAAATACGGTCAGTTTAGTCGCGACCGCGGATCGGATCCGCTGACCGCCGCCGGAGCAGCATCTGACCGCAACATCGGATTGTGGTCAATAGCAATTTCGGTTAGAAGAGCCGTTGACCGTTCCGAACGGATCTGGGCTTTTTCGCTTCCCTGCGGCGCGGCTTTCGAGAACGCGAACGGAGCACTTCCCGAAGAACTATATGCTTTTTCGGGCTCGGATGAGCTGATGGAGATCCTTGAAAGCATTAAAGGAGAAAATGACAGTGGAGAAGTTTGATCTGATCGCGACGGCGGCTTTCGGACTCGAAGGCGTCGTTTCCAGAGAACTCGAGTGGATCGGTGCCGAGAATATCACTACAGAGAACGGCCGCGTACGCTTTACCGGCGACATGAATATGATCGCGAAGGCAAATCTCTGGCTGCGCACCGCCGACAGAGTGCTGATCCTGCTGGCTGAGGGTAAAACAGAGACGTTCGAGGATCTTTTTCAGCTCGTGAGCGGCATTCCTTTTGAGGAGATAATGGGTGCGGACGCGTGCTTCCCGTTCACCGGGAAGTCCGTAAAATCCGTGCTTTTCAGTGTGCCGGACTGTCAGGCTATAGCTAAAAAGGCGGCCGTGGAACGTATGAAGAAGCATTACGGGCTCGAATGGTTTCCGGAAAACGGCCCGAGATATAAGTTCGAGGTATCGATACTGAACGATATCGCTATGATCACGCTCGACACGTCCGGCGCGGGGCTCCACAAGCGCGGGTACAGAAAAGAGGCGGGAAAGGCTCCAATCAAGGAAACGCTTGCCGCAGGTATGATCCTCGTGAGCCGCTGGAAGAAGGACAGGGCGCTGCTCGATCCGTTCTGCGGCACGGGAACGATACCGATCGAAGCGGCAATGATCGCTAAAAATATTGCCCCCGGCCTCAGGCGCGGATTTGATTTCGAAAGCTGGCCGTTCGTCGATAAAACGATCGTGGAGAAAGTAAGGGAAGAGGCCGAGGCAGCGATTGACCGCGACATCAAACTTCACATTTCCGGGTCGGATATCGATTATTTTGCCGTTAAGCAGGCGATGGACAATGCCGCTTTTATGGGTCTTTCGCGCGATATTGCTTTCCAGAAGCTCGATTACAGGGCTCAGGCTTCGTCAATGAAATACGGTTTTATCATCACTAACCCTCCTTACGGCGAGCGCCTGGGCGATGACAGAGAGATCAGGTCGATCTACCGCGGGATGGGTGAGCATTTCAAATTGTTCCCGACATGGTCTTTTTACGTCATCACTTCATACGATGATTTCGAAAAGTGCTTCGGGAGGCAGGCGGATAAGAAGCGCAAGCTCTACAACGGCATGCTGAAGTGTAATCTTTATCAGTATTTCGGCCCGAAACCGCCGCGACAGACGGCCCCGAATGCCGAAGCGCCTGAAAAAGCGTAAAAAATATCGAAAAAACCCTGAAAACACGAAAAAAATTGTTGACATTAATTCTTCCGGAGTGGTAGAATAGCCTTCGCTGTGCGTTTAGCACCGCGCATCAGGACGGTCCGCTGCAGTTCATCGCATGAACGTCTGAAGGAAGAGGAGTGAATAAACGATGGATATAATTAAAGCGGTTGAGTCTGATTACCTCAAAAGCGAGGAAAATACTCCGAAGCTCGCTATCGGTGACTTCGTGCGCGTGCACTTCAAAGTCATCGAGGGAACCAGAGAGAGAATTCAGGTTTTCGAAGGTACCGTTATCGGTATGCGCGGCGAAGGTCTCCGCGAATCCTTCACTGTAAGACGTATTTCTTACGGCGTAGGCGTCGAGAGAGTATTCCCGCTTCATTCTCCGAAAGTTGCCAAGGTCGAAGTAGTTCGCCACGGTAAAGTCAGGAGAGCTAAACTTTATTATCTGCGCAGCAGAGTCGGTAAAGCAGCGAAGATCACGGAAAAGATCTGATGAAAAACTTAAAAAGCCCGCAGCAGAAAACAGATGCTGCGGGCTTTTTTAAACCGGACGGAAGCGGTGGAGACGGATCGGATGGAGGATTATTTGACGGTACCGGAAAAGCAGAATAAAAGGCGGCTGGGTACATTGGGAGAAAGGCTGGCTCTTTGCCGGTATGTCGATAACGGCTTAAGACCTGTTGCCGTGAACTGGCGCGCCGGAAAGAAAGCTGAACTTGACCTTATTGTGTTTGACGAGCGTAACGACGTTCTTGTGATTTGCGAAGTAAAGACGCGCACTTCGGGAATTGACCGGACCGGGAGCGGATCGGGCGAAACTTTTTTGCCCTCCGACAGCGTCGGACCGCGTAAAAGAATGATATATATATTTGCCGCAAAACTGTTTTTGAACGATCATCCGGAATTTGCTGAAAAAAACGTGCGTTTTGATGTGGCTGAGGTGTATAATATAAACGGTGCTTACGAAGTGAGCATCATAGAGGAAGCATTTTAGGTGATTATTATGGCTCGCAGAAAGAATAAAGATAACGAAACTCCGGCAGCGGAAGAGAAGACAGTCAGAGCGCCTTCCGTCTGTACATGCGGAGGCCAGGCCCTTATGGAAGGTATTCTTATGATCGGTCCGAAAGGAGAATGCCAGGTCGTAAGAGATCCGGAAGGAAAACTTGTTATCAAGGAAAAGGCTACTGAGCCTCTTAGCAAAAGGAATAAATTCTTTAAACTCCCGCTCGTGCGCGGAGTCGTCAGCCTCGTTGATTCTCTAAGGCGCGGTATGGGTGCGCTGTTTGATTCCGCCGAGGTCGCTATGACCGAAGCCGAGAAGGAAGAGGAAGAAGAGAATAAATCGAAATTCGAACGCTGGCTTGATAAAAAGATGGGCGATAAAGCGATGGGATTCTTTATGGGGATCTCGGTCGTGCTTGCCATTTTCCTGTCGATCGGTCTGTTTATGGTTCTTCCGCTGCTCGTGTCTAACCTCATTTTACCCAAAACGACGCCAGATATCGTAAAGAACCTCGTGGAAGGCCTTGTAAGGCTCGTGATCTTCTTCGGGTATATGGCAGCGATCGCGGCGATGAAGGATATAAGGCGCGTGTATATGTATCACGGCGCTGAGCATAAGACGATAACATGCTTCGAAAAGGGTTACGACCTCACGGTCGAGAACGTACGCAAGTGCACGCGTTTTCACCCCCGCTGCGGAACGGCATTCCTGTTCGTCGTTGTCGCTATCAGTATTCTTATAACGTCCGTCGTGCCGCGCTTCAACGATACGCAGATACCGAACGTTGTCCTTAAATTCCTCGCGAACCTTGGAGTCAGGCTTCTGCTGCTCCCGCTCATAATGGGTATTTCGTACGAATTCAACAGATTTTGCAGTAAGCACGAGAATGTTATTACAAGAATACTGCGTGCTCCCGGCTTGTTTATGCAGCGTTTTACGACGAGAGAACCTGACGATTCGATGATGGAAGTGGCCATCGTCGCGCTGGGCAAGACTCTTGCGTATGAGGGGATCGAGGTCGATTATTCTAGGTATCTGACGGACACCGGCACGGATGACGGTGCGGAGTCGGACAATACTCAGGCTGATGATCACGGGGCCGTAACTGCGGCTGAGCCTGAGACCGAAGCTGAGCCGGAAGCCGAAGTCGAGCCGGAAGCCGAAGTCGAGCCGGAACCCGAACCGAAAGCCGAACCCGAAGCTGAAGGGCAGGCGGACGGTCAATGACGTTTTCTGCTCTCAGAAGGGAACTCATTTCAGTTTTTAATTCTGAAGCGGCCTGCGTTCCGGAAGAACGCGATGCCAAGCATTATGCCGATGCGGTGATCTGTTCCCGCTTCGGCATCGATTTTTCACAGCTGATAATGAAAGCTGATGATATCGTCCCGGATAAAGAGATAAACGAGTGCGTTTCGATGATCAGACGTGTTTCGGCAGGCGAACCGGTACAGTACGTGTGCGGAGAAGCGCCGTTTTACGGGAAAATGTTCTTCGTTGACCGCAGCGTGCTCATACCGAGGCATGATACGGAAGTCCTGTTAAAAGAGGTACTTGACCGCGCTTCTCAGATCTGCGGAAATGATAATGCGGCCGGGAACGCAAAGAGACTTTCGATCCTTGACCTGTGCACCGGAAGCGGTATACTCGCAGTCTGCATCAAGTCAGATCTCCCCGGAGCGAAAGTGTACGCATCGGATATTTCGGAAAAAGCTCTTTCCGTCGCGTCAAAGAATGCCTTACGTCACGAAGCGGACGTAAGCTTTATTTTGTCCGATCTTTTTGAATCTTTTCCGCAGGACGACCGGTTTGACATCATAGTATCGAATCCTCCTTATGTTTCGAATGCGGAATATGATGTTCTGGATAGTTCTGTGAGGTGCTTCGAGCCTTCTTTAGCTTTGATCGGAGGGGAAGACGGACTCGATTTTTACAGATCGATCGTGTCGAATGCGCCACGTTATATTAAGAGAGGCGGGTGGCTGTGCCTAGAGATAGGAGATACGCAGGCTGCTTCTGTGTCGGGAATGCTTATAAGACGCGGTTTTAAAGAGGTGACCGTCACGAGAGATATTGCCGGCCGCGATCGCGTTGTGTGCGGTAAATTATGATTTTTGCCGGTAATTGTTCCTGACGGCGCGAAATATGCAGAAAATCGAAAAAAAGCATTGACGCGCGCGATTTTTTTCAAAAAAGCTTGACAAGAGTTCACGGCGGTTTATATAATTTCTATGATTCGGCACTTTTTATAAGCATTGAACGGGCCGAAAAAGGAAGTAGTAATTTGAAAAAGCTGGATTTAAATAAAAAGAAAAAGAAGCTTTCGTTCGCGTCAAAGGCTCTGATTTTCGCCTGCGTGAGCATGCTTGCCGTTGCTCTAAGCGCGGTCATCGCTTTCAGATATTCATCGGCCGAGGCCGAAAAAGCTATTGCTGAAGAAGACAGAAGCAGCATCCTGCTCGATCTGCGTTCCGAGGATTCTATCTTAGGCAGTACTCTTATTAATTACGATCCGTACGAGACCGAAAGTGACGCAGAACGCTCCCTGGATATTGACGGCATCGAAATACCCGGAGAGACCGGTAAAGACGCTGACCTCAACGATGCTCCGATAAATGTTGTCGTTAACGTTGACGGACATAACTACTCTCTTCTGACCAAAGCCGATACTGTCGGCGAAGCGCTTGAAGAGCAGCATATCGAACTCGGACCTTCCGACTATCTGAGCGGCGGAGATTATTCGAGCGCTCCCGAGAACGGAATGGCTATTTCTGTCATACGTGTTGACAGGGAGACGAGAACCGAGGTCGAGACTATTCCTTACGAGACTGTTTATGTTTGGGATAAAGATATGTACGAGGGTGAGGAAGAAGTGCTTACCAAGGGTAAGAACGGCTCCATAACGCGTACTTATACTCTTACATATGAGAACGGCGTACTTGTTTCGGAAGAGCTTTCCGACGTTAAACGCGTTGAGAAAACGGATAAGCGCATAGCTTACGGTTCCAGGAGTTCTTTCTCGAATTCCCGCGGCGAGCGCATCGATTACACACAGTGCATAGTATGTTACGGCACCGTTTATATTCCCGATGCAAAATGGGGATATCAGACGTATGTCGGAGAACGCGCACGTCCAGGCGTTATCGCAGTTGATCCCAAAGTGATCCCGCTCGGAACTAAAGTTTATATTGAGTCCGTGTATCCTGATATAGGCGACTACGGATATGCGATAGCCTGGGATATAGGCGGTCACGTAAAGGGTAACTGGGTCGATATGTTCGCCGAGAACCTTGAAATGGCTAACCTCTGGGGCGCACGTGACGTTAACGTTTACATCCTTGAAGATCAGAGCATCGATATTTTCGCTCTCCGTTCCGATTACTTCGTATGGATGGAAAGATAAGCCCTTATAATGAGCAAACAGGCTGAAAAAAACAAACTTGAAAGACAGGAATACGGAAGTCATGAACGCTTTTCACCATACGGCATCATGGCTTCTTATGGTTTTTCCGCAAAAAAAGCGCTGGGACAGAATTTCCTGTCGGATATGAATATAGTCCGGAATATAGTTGACGCAGCTGATGTGGGGACGGATGATCTTGTTATCGAGGTCGGACCGGGGCTAGGGGTGATGACGGCGCTGCTGGCTGAAAAGGCGGGATGCGTCATCGCGATCGAGATCGACAGGGAACTGGCGCCGATCCTCGAGCCGCTCGTCCATAAATATCCTTGTCTTCAGGTGATCTATGACGACGTAATGCGTACAGATATAGGAAAGCTCATCGCAGAAAAACGTGAGGCATATCCTGATCTTAAGCGCGTAAAGATAGTCGCGAATCTGCCTTATTACATCACGACTCCGATAATCATGATGTTCCTGGAACAATACGCGTCCATACTGACTTCTTTGACGTTTATGGTCCAGAAAGAAGTAGCCCGAAGGCTAGTATCGCCTCCCGGGAGCGGTGAGTACGGGGCGATCTCCGTCGCGGTCGCTTATTATTCTGATGCTTCTGTCTGTTTCGATGTGCCTGCTTCTTGCTTCGTGCCAAGGCCCAAGGTAGATTCGTCCGTCGTCAATATGTCTGTTTATCCTGTTCCTCCCATCGTTCCGCGCTCCCCGGACAATATGTTCAGACTCGTGCGTGCCGCGTTTGCCCAGAGGCGCAAAATGCTGGTGAACGCAATTTCAAACGCCGCCTTTCCGGGCGTTTCCAAAGAACGCGTTTCTGAAGCGCTGGACAAGCTCGGAATTTTTCGGACTATCCGCGGCGAGATGCTCGGAGTTAAAGAATATGCGGCACTGTCCGATGAGCTTTTTGAGTGAAATACATATTTAATATTATATATTATTATTGATATATATGGCGGCAAATTCGACATTTTTAGTCATTTTTTGACGAAAAATGTCGAATTTTTGTTGTTGATTTTTTAACTGGCGCGGTGTATAATCAGAGCACCGTTAAAAAATATTACGCATATGGTTGCGGCGGACATTGGAACTATAATTATTCCGGAAGGATGAGACCGATGGACAGCAGGCATATTATTGATATTGTCGATAAAAATCTGGCGGCGAAGATGGATCTGTCGCGTAATTATTCCGATAAGGAACTGAAAGAACTGATCGATGACTGCCTTGACAGCCTTGAAAAACGTATACCTCTGATAGGGATCGACAGGGTGAATATCAGGAACACTATATACAACGGGCGGAGGCGGTTCGGATTGATACAGCCTTTTCTCGAAGATAATTCCGTTAACGAGATCATGATCAACGGCACGGATGCGATCTTTATTGAGCAGGACGGTGAGCTCAGAAAGACGGATGTGCGTTTCGACGACAGGGATAAACTGTATAACCTTATCCAATCTATGATTTCGTGGGTGAACCGCAGTGTGAACGAAAGTACGCCTATAGTCGATGCCAGATTGACTACCGGAGCGAGGATCAATATCGTATTGCCTCCGGTGGCCCTGAACGGACCGGTCGTTACGATACGTAAATTTGCCGAAAAACCGTTTGGCTGGAATGAACTGATCGCTAACGGAACTATGACTTCCGGGCAGGCTGAATATCTGCGAAAAGCAGTCGATGACCAGAAAAACATCATCGTCGGAGGGGGTACTTCAACAGGTAAAACGACTTTTCTCAATATGCTTGCTTCCGCTATTCCGGCCGGAAACAGGATCATCACGGTCGAGGATTCCGCCGAGCTGAGGCTGGACCAGGAAAACGTCGTCAGGCTCGAGACCAGAAACGCAAATTCGGAGGGGAAAGGCGAGATAAAGATGAGGAACCTTATAAAAACCGCTCTCCGGATGCGGCCGGATAATATTCTTATCGGCGAAGTCAGAGATGAATCTGCGCTCGAAATGCTGACGGCACTGTGTACCGGTCACAGAGGGTGTATGTCGACTGCTCATGCGAACAGCGCGAAGGATATGCTCGTAAGGCTTGAAACAATGGCTCTTTGGGCGGGAAATATATCTTCCGAAAGCATACGGAAAATGATCGTTTCGGGAGTCCACGTCTTTGTGCACCTGATCCGTGACGGAAGCGGCAGACACGTGAGCGAGATCTGCACCGTTGGCGGATTTGAGAACGGTGAAGTAGTTCTGGAACCTGTATGTGTTTAGAAGGGTGAAACGATATGAAAAAAGATAAAAAGAATAGATACAGGATAAATATGCTGCCTGTATGGGGCGTGACTGCTTTACTTTCCGGCGCTATGGCACTCTGCGCTTATATACTTTTTACGGATCTGACGGTCAGTTTGATCGCCGGAGCAGCAGCGCTCCTGCCTCTTAGGATAAAGGTCAGAAAAGAATTTGAATCGAGATACGAAAAGACTATGCGCAGAGAATTTGTCGCCTGCCTCGTATCTCTTTCCGGTTCGCTCTCTTCAGGGATAAGGCTCGAACAATGCATTAATGAGATCGCCATAAGCGATTCGTCCGAATTCTCTCATCTTAGACCGGAGTTCGAAAGGATGTCCAAACTGATCCAGCTGAATCTTCCTGCCGAAAGGGCTTTTGCAGAGCTTGCGGACAGAGTTCCTGTTTCGGATATAGTGCTCTTCAGCCAGGCGCTTGAATATGCGATCCCTGCAGGCGTAAATCTTATCGAACTGACGCGATCCTTTTCATCGGGCATGAGGATAAGGAACGATGTCGAAGCAGAAATCACACGCACGCTTAATCTGCCCAGATATAACAACAGGATAATAACCGTTATGCCTTTCCTGATGATAGCGCTCATGCGTTTTACAGCTGCTGATTACCTGACCGGGCTGGACGGAGGTATAGGGACTATTGTTAAGATCTGTGTTGCCGCGACCATAATTGCCGCGATGATACTGGGTGAGCTTTTGGGGAATATCAAATATGCGGAATAATAAGATCGAACTGTTTGGTGCGAATAATATGAAACGAAAAAGGCTTTTGTACGCCGTATTCGGGGCGCTTATAGGCGCTGCGATCTCATCGCTCGCGGGGAACAGCACAGCTTTTACGGCTGTATGCGCTCTGGCGGCAGGAACTGCTGGGTTATTTCTGCCTCCAGCACTCATAAGGCGGAAACATAAAAAAGACCTGAAACTGTACGAAATAGATATGGCAGACTACCTGATCGGAGTATCGCTTCTGCTTTCTTCAGGACTTACTCTGTGGGATTCGCTCAGAAGAGGGCTTTACGGAATGAATCTTAAAAAACCGCTTTACAGGGATCTGTCGAAACTTTTTGACGGTATAGATATGGGAAAATACGAAAGTCCCGTAGAAGCGTTCGAAGAATTCGCGGCATGGTGCGGTTCTCCGGCGGTAAGCACACTCACTGCAGTGATCGTTCAAAATTACAAAAAAGGATCGGGCGAGGTTGCGGCGCTCCTAAGTGAATTATCGGTAACTGCGAGGAACAACAGGAAATACATTTGTATGAAACTTGCCGATGAGGCAACGACGCTTCTGATAATTCCGTCTGCAATGATCCTTATCGCGCTGGTGGCACTTCTTCTTACTCCGGCGATAGTAACGCTTGCAGGTATATGAACATATTCGGATGAAGACCTGAAGTCACAGGCGACGGTCGATTATAACTGAAAGGGGGTGATATAATGAAAAACGCATTGAAACCTTTAGACAGGATCTGCTTCAAAAGTATTTTTTACTTAAAGGAGCTTAAAGCGAGATTCAGGGAAAGAGTAGTAAAAAGTATAGATGCTATGGGGACGATAGAAGTGATAATGATCATAGCGGTACTTGTGGCGCTCGCCCTTATATTCAGAAATTTCATCGGAAATCTCGCGTCCAAAATATTCAATAAGATCCAGGAAAAGACCGATACGGCGATCGATGATCTGTAGCGTGAGATCATGCCCTGGTTCCGGACCGTATTCCGGACGGGAAACGCAATATAAAAACTTCAGGCAGGTAGACAATGAAACTTGAAAAGGAAAGAAACAGCATACGTATTACATACCGTTCCGACGCGCCGGCGGGGGAGATCCTGGCTTTATACGAAAAACTCTGCTCGGCGGTCGACGGCATGTATTTACCGTCGGATATACGAAAAGAGAAGGAAGGGATCGTGCTGAATATCCGGCACAGGGAGTCGCTTAAAGTATTTCTTGAAAAGAATATTTTCAGTATTGACGACTATATTGAGATGCTGAAAAGAATTAAAAAGCTTTTTGCCGATCTTTCCGGTGCCGGATATGATCCCTCGGCATGCATATGGGATGTTGACGCTATCTTCATCGGAAGCGGAGTGAGTGAATTGGAGGTCGTGTATCCGGTACTTGCAGATGAATGCGATACTTCGTCGAATTCACTTACCGATCTTCTTGCCGTTACGTCTCTTCATGTGTTTGATTCAAGAGACAGTGCCATCGGCGCTTTGACAGATGTTGTGAAAAGTTTTTCCGAATGGGAAAGAGGTGAGGCGGGTTTTCTGCTGACAGAAGAGCTGTTTGATAATTCGATACAGCAGCTATCCGCTTTTGCTTCAGGTTCAGGAGTGCTTAGACAGTACGCATTTATTGCCATTAACAAAATAAAGAAATATCTGGGGGCCGGAGCAGTAAAAGTATCCGAAAAGCCTGATAAAGGACCCGGTGAAGTTCGGAGAAAAACTACGGCTGCAAGCCTCAAAAACGTTTCACATAATAATAAAGCGGTTGAGAAAAAGACTGAAATTCTTCTTTCCGGTCAGGCAAGGCACCCTCACGGCAACGGCCGGAAGGGTATCAACGGCAGACTGGTGGATTATGTTCCGGACCAGCCGGGTGTTGTAAATACTGCAGATTTGAAGGTAGAAAACAGCAGGCCGGTATCGGACAGGATCGCAAGAGGTGTTACGGAAGGCGAAAAGCGAATAGTTCTGGGGAGGAATACGACGCATGATCTCTTTAATTACATAAGCCCGTATATCAGCCGGGAACACGCACTGATCATTTGCCGCGGAAAAAAGTATCTTATTTCTGATACGGGCTCTGTCAACGGTACGCTCCTTAACGGGGAGAGGCTCATGCCGGGAGCTTTTTACAGGCTTATTAAGGGAGATACGGTCAGTCTGGCGCACAAAGAATTATCGTTTCACTTCAGCCCGTGATAATAAACTGATCGACGCGATATGATCATGTGCACTGTGTATAATTTTAGTTGGCAAGAGCCAAAGGAAAAAAGAAAAGAGGCCGAAGCCTCTTTAATATCCCCATAAC
>JAGADO010000075.1 GCA_017613535.1 Clostridia bacterium
GACATATCGAGGCGGATGATATTGTTCTCGCTGCCGAACAGATTTTCCGCAAGCGCTCTTGCCAGTTCTGTCTTTCCCACGCCTGTTGGCCCAAGGAACATAAACGAACCTATCGGTCTCTTCGGGTCCTTCATGCCTGCCCTGCCGCGGCGCACCGCCTTTGACACGAGCGAGACGGCCTCATCCTGTCCTACGAGCCTTCTGTGTATCGCTTCTTCGAGCCTGAGCAGTTTCTCGGAATCGCTCTCTCCGACTTTTTCGAGAGGCACGCCGCTCCACTGCGAAACGACTCTCTCAATATCTTCGACCGTGACAACCGGAATAACACTCTTTTCTTTTGAACGTTTGCCCTTTACGGTGACCGTTTCCGCACTGCCGCCGTCGAGCTTTTCCCTGATCATCTTCTCTTCCGCGTTGAGCCTTGCCGCGAGCTCTTTATTGCCCGCTTTTACGGCCTCTATCTTGGCACGGTACAGTTCGTTTGCCTTCGCCCTTAAACCGCCTTCCGCGCTTTCCTGAGCACTGTCTCCGCCGTCAGAAACACTGCCTTTTCCGGAGGATTTTGATATCTCTTTCATTCTGACGAAAGTCGCCGCATCGTCGATAACGTCTATCGCTTTATCCGGCAGTGCTCTGTCGCTTATGAACCGCGCGCTCAGCCTCACAGCCGCTTCAGCGGTACCTTCCGCAAAACGCATGCCGTGATATTTTTCGTACGAGGGCAATACCGCTTTCAGCATTTCTTCCGCTTCAGCCTCGTCAGGCTCTCTTACGGGAACGGGCTGGAACCGGTGGGACAATGCAGTATTTTTCTCAAAAAGCCTCTTGTAATCCTGTGTCGTCGTTGCCCCGATGATGCGAAGATCGCCGCTCGACAATCCCGGCTTCAGCAGCCCCGCAGCGTCGCCGCCGCCATCCGCACCGCCCCCCGCGATCGTATGAATGTCGTCAATAAACAGCACGATGTCTTTGTCCGCGGACGCCTCGTCGATAATGGGCTGCATCCTGTCCTCGAAATCGCCGCGGTACCTCGTACCGGCTATAATAGCGCTCATGTCCAGCCTTATGATCTTCATATTCCTGATCGCATCCGGAACATTTCCTTCCGCGATCCGCGCCGCCAGTCCTTCTACGAGAGCCGTTTTTCCGACGCCTGATTCGCCTATGATACACGGGCTGTTTTTAGTCTTTCTCATCAGGATCCTGATAACTCTGCGAATCAGATCGTCCTGCCCGGTAAAAGGCCCGTACCTGCCCTCGGAAGCTTCTCTTACCATATTTACCCCGAAATACCGGAGCGGTGACAATTGCGGAGGCGCGGCACCTTCGCGTCCGTCCCTGCCGTTTTCCGCCTGCTGCCTCGCGGTGATCTCTCTTAAAAGTGCAAGAGCGTCCTGCTGTTCGTCCGCGTCAGGAAGTTCAACGCCGTCCATCTGGAACATCAGTTTGCGCTTCATTATCTCGTTCGTATTGAGCAGCTGCACCGCCTCCGAAGCGAGTGCCTTATCGTTTGCCCCGAGGGAGCTGATTATGTGTATCGCGTATGAATCGAAGCATAAAAGCTGAACAAGCAGGTGAAGCGTTCCGGGCTTTTCGGTTTTTCCTTCCGGAGCGCGCTTCGAAACGATCTCGTAACTATCCTCGATAGCCCTCGTAAGGCCGTAGCTGAACTCAGGAGGCCTCTCTTCCGGATCGCGCGGTTCCTTCTCCTGATACTCTTCCTCTTTAGCCATAAGCATGCCATTTTCGGAATCGAAATCAGGGTTTTTATACGTCCTGACCATCTCGGCGAAAATCTTGTCCGCGGTGACTCCGTACTCCGCCAGAAGGTCTGAGGTGACGCCGGTATACGGGTCGGCAAGTCCCCACAGAAGGTGGCCGGTGTTTACGGTGTGATCGCCAAGGTCGTCCGACAGCATCTCCGCCATCCAGATCGCGTGTTCTGCTTTATGGGTGAACGCGCCCCTGTGCTCTCTTATAAATTTGCAGTAAAACTCTTTTTTCACAACAGTTCCTCCGCTATACCGCGTCAGTCTTCAAAATAAAATCTGATACCCGAAAGCGCAGCGATCCCCGCGGTTTCGGTCCTTAATATCCTCTTCCCGAGCGATACGGGAACGAATCCGTATTTCCCGGCAGTCTCCGCTTCCGAGAGGCTGAAGCCTCCTTCAGGCCCGATGAGCAGCGATATCTGTCCTTCAAACGACGCACCTTCCTGCTCCAGCCTGTGCTTAAGCGTTATATCTTCTTCGTTTTCGTACGCAAATAGTTTAAGTTCTTCTTCCGGTCTCTCCCTGAGCGCTTTTTCAAAACCGGTCACGGCTCCGATCTGCGGTATGATGCCTCTGCCGCACTGTTTCGCGGCCTCTTCGGATATCTTCTGCCACCTTGCGCGCTTCTTCTCCGCTTCGGCTTCCGGAAGTCTTACCACGGTATGCTCCGTCATCACCGGAACGATGGCAGTGACTCCGAGTTCGACGCATTTCTGGATTATGAGCTCCATTTTATCGCCTTTGGGAACGCCCTGAAGAAGCGTAACAGGCACACGCGGTTCAGTTGCATTCAGGCGCACGTTTAAGATGTCCGCGCTCACAAGATCATCACTGCAGCCTGTAATGCGGGCCTCGAACTCACGGCCGTCAGAAGCGCTCAGCAGCAGACAGTCACCTGTGCGCATCCTGAGGACGCTTACGATGTGTCTGACATCCTTTCCTGTGATCTCAACTATTCCGTCTTTTTCGGCTTTCGCGGCCTGGGCCGCGTCAATAAAAAACCTTCTCATTGTCCGATCCGGTACCTCCCGGTCTGTCGTATGTTTAAAGTTATCAGCCGGCAACGGCGAGTTCGAGCGCGAGCGTGTCGTCAATGTTCCCCGATTTTATCGCCTGGTCCAGCTCCATCGTATATTTCAGCCTCTGCTCGAGTTCACCGACCGTAAAGCGCCTGCATTGTTCGCACTGCTTCTTCACAGGGTACGGTTTCTGCCCGGTGATGCGCTGAATATCGCTCTCACGCATGCCCTCTTCAAGCATCAGTTTCGTCTTAAGAAGCATCTCCCAGTTACGCGAAAGCATTGTCAGCACGCCCAGAGATGAGCCCCTGTCCTTCTCGTTCCCGTCGATAAGCGACCTGAGCAGTTTAAGAGCATTGCCCGTGTCTTTTTTCGACACGGCGTCGGTGAGGTCAAAAATCCTCGCACTTACCGACAGCGAGCATACGCTCCTGACGTGTTTTTCTTCTATCCTGCCGCCTTCCGGAACGGTCAATATCAGTTTTTCAAGTTCGCAGAGCAGGTTCGTTATATCGCTGCCGAGCCCGTTTATCATCATATCCGCCGCGTCCGGCGTCAAAATCCTCCCTGCAGCTTTCGCCTCCGAAGCCAGCAGCTTTTTAATATCCGCTTCTTCGGCTCTCTTACATTCGAACACCACGCCGGATTTCAGGAACGCTTTAAACGCGGAAGAGCGGCGGTCAACTTCGCTTTCGGAGAATACGACAGACGTGCCCGTGCCTTCCAGCCCGTCAATAAACGATATGTCTGACGCTTTCTTAAACAGCCCGCTGTCGCGCAGAATGATCAGCTTTTTATCTCCGAAAAGAGATATTCCGTTTATCTCGTCTTCCAGCTGCCTGATGTCCGGATCACCCGTAAAAGTAACTATATTTATGCTGTCATCTGAAAGCGCTTTTTTCAGCCTTCCCAGGTAAAGATCTTTCAGGTACGTCTCTTCTCCGAAGAGCAGATACGCGCAGGCAAATACGCCCGAAGCGAGGTGTGCTTTCATCTCTGCCACGGTTTTTATCTCACCGTTTACAACGTCTGCCATACGCGAACCTTCTTTCTCCCGAACAATCCCCGTCTTCTGATCACGAAGCTTATTCCTCCGCCTGAATCGGTCCGGAAAACCTCTGCTCCGGCGCCGTCCAGCCTGGCGATCGCCTCGGCGGAAGGGTGCCCGTAACTGTTTTTCCGTCCTACGCTGATTATAGCATATTCGGGAGAAGTTAGCGACAGCATTTTTGACCCGCTGCCTGAGGCCGAACCGTGGTGCGGCGCGATAAGTATATCGATGTCCGGGAACGCTCCTTTTTCGCTGAGCGCCTCCTCGCCCTCCTTCTGAAGGTCACCTGCCGCGATCAGACTTCCGTACACGCACGAAAATACGACGCAGAGGGACGCATTGTTCTCGTCGGCATCGCTCCGACCGCCGAAAAACGAATCTGCGGCGATGAAAGACATTGACACAGATCCGAGCTTTACATAGTCTCCGCTTTCGGCGAAAATGACGGTCCAGCCCGCGTTGACCGCATCCTTCTCCGCCTTTATGAGCGAAGCGCTCGTGTCACTGCTCACGAAAAGCGTTGCCGGTCCGAACTCTGAAAGCACTGTTTCGAAACCGCCTGTATGGTCATTGTGGCCGTGCGAAAGGACAACGAAGTCGAGTTTGTTTACTCCCTGCGCCCGCACGACTTCGGCAATATCCGTCTTTCCGTCTCCCGTGTCAACAAGTCCCGCGTATCCGCCTGCTCTCACCAGCATTGCGCTGCCCTGTCCGACGTCAATGACGAGCGCTTCAATGACCGGCATTGTTATCACCGCGTCGCATATGCAGACGGCTATCCCTGCCGCCGCCAATACGGCGGCGATCTTATATGCAGTCCTGCTTTTAACCCTCTCTTTTATGCGCAAAAAAGCACTGACCGCATAGCTCCGTACCGGCGTCAGCAACAGGATCATAACGGCGTACACGACGATTATCACCGCCAGAGGAGGTCTGGGAACCGTTACACGTCCGATCGGAGCCGGAAGCGCATTTCCGAGCCCGGCGATCAGCGAGATCAGCCTGCAGATGAATTTCAGCGCATATTTCATAAACCATTTAAGCGGCCTAAAAACGAACAGAAAATCCATCAGACCGCATATGAAAAAAGCGTACCCTCCTATGCACATCGCCGCGGCCAGAGGAGAAGCGTAAAGCGTCGTTATCAGTCCGACCGGTGAAAAGCTCCCGAACAGATAGGCGCTCATCGGGATGAGGGCAATATTTACGCTTATTCCCGCGGCAAGCGCGCTCACATTCACCGCATCGACCTTTTTTATTCCCCTGCGTTCGCGATATTTCAGAGACGTGAACAATTTCTGCACGCCCGGGGCAATAAATATAAGTGCCAGTACCGATGTGTAACTGAACAGGAAGCCCGTGCCGAAAACGACGTACGGATTTATAAAGATCTGAAGCCCGGCCGAAAAGCAAAGAGCGTTGACCCTGTCCGGAGGCCTCTCGAGCGCAGAACAAACCATGGCGAATATTGCCCCCGTACCCGCGCGAACGACGGAACTGCTGAAATCTGCTATCGCTATAAATAAAAAAACCGGGACGATAAGCAAAAGCTGCCTTGCTCTGAACCCCGTGCGCCTGTTCCTGACGAGAGCGCGCATGGGAAGCAGCACGAACGCCACGTGCATTCCCGAAACCGCCATCAGGTGAGAGACGCCCCCGTTCCTGAAGTTCTCCTTCGTCTCCCCGTCGAGCGCGCCTGTGTCCCCCGTCATAACCGCAGAGGCAAGAGGCCCGAAAACATCGCCCAGCTGCTCACGAAGGAAATTTTCAGCCGCATTTCTGATCACAGCACCGGGAAGATGAACGATGCCCGGAAAAGCATTGTCCGCTCCCAAATGATCGAACTCTATCCCGTCAGCGAATATTTTCACCGAATATTCCACTCCGCGCGATAAAAGGTAAAGCCGGTAGTTAAACATCCCGGGATTTCGCGGCGGTTCGGATTCATAAATGTAATAATGCGTGATCCGGACAAAAGCTCCGGCGGCGAGTTTATCTTTTACTTCCTGCTCGAGCGCGGAGATGTCGGCAACGGCTTTAAAACTGCTGTTTACGAACAGCATCCTGTCTTCTTTATTCCACACAGAACTGTAAATAAAACCTTTCAATTCGCCTCTTCGTTTAAGCGCAGAAAGCCTGCCCGGATCAGATGCTCCGAGCCCCGTAAAATGGACCCTGAACCCGCCCGTCAGCACCGCGGCAATAAGAAATATGATCATGAATCTGCCCGCAGGCAGCTTCAATTTTAATTTCCGGGAAACGGCATTTTCACCCGCGGCCGTCATTTCGGTTTCAGGCATGATCCCATCCTCTGAAATACTGCAGATGCAGGTAGATTCAGGAAGCGGAAAACTGCCTTAAAGATAAACTGCGGCGCTCCTGTCGTATAAAATTATACACCTGTGAAAAGCGCTGTAAAATTTCCGGGAAATATTTCCTGGAAATCATGATTTTCGTGTGAAGTCTTTGTAGATCTTTTCGATTTTAGCGAACCTGTGGGCGGCTCCGGCCTTGCTGACACAGGGCTTGCAGAGCTCGCCAAGTTCGGTAAGGGAAAGTTCCGGATTTGCCAGTCTCAGTTCGGCGATCTCTTTCACGCCGTCGGGCAGGTTCGAATATGCGATCGAACCGCGCACCGCATTGATCATTTCGATCTGCTTTGACCCGGCGCTGAGAGTTTTATTGATATTCGCATCATCACAGTTTATGACGCGGTTGCTGTTCCTTCGCCCTTCGCGCACTATTCTGGCATTTTCATATTCGAGCACGCCGCGAATCGCTCCGAGCGTTACGAGAAAGGCGGAAACGTGTTCCGCGTCTTTCAGATAAAGCACGAAGCGGCTTCCCTTTATAGTGCCTTTCGGGACAATATTGCACAGCTCGAACGCCGCCATTCCGAGTTCGTACGAAGTGACGTTTCTGAAAGTGATCTCGATATGTGCGGGACTGTCGGGCTCGCTGACATATCCGCCGGCAATAAAGCATCCGCGCAGGAACGCGGCTGCGCTGTTCCTGTCGTTTATTGAAAACTCCCCGCTCCAGCGCATATCGAGCCCGTAGACAGCCTTCGTGCCGTTCCTGAAAAACGCTCTCCCGACAACGCCTCCGGAGCGCAGGCAGAGTTTTTCCGCATGGAGCGCAACATCCCTGCTGCCGGTGCGGAGAATACCGTCGTTGACCGCGAAAATACCGCAGAACTCCGCCTGTTTATCGGATTTCCGCTTGCTTTCGAGCGACGCAAGCTGGGTCTTGATTTCGGAAGTAAAAGACATTGTCAACCACCCTGAGCTTGTTAGTTTAGTTATGAATCGCTGCGGCCCGCACGTATAAGTATGAGCCTGTGAAGCGCCCTTGTGCACGCGGTATACAGCACCAGCTTGCCCTCGTCTGTAGCGTAGAACGGATCGTTCTCTCCGCATACTGCGACAGTGTCAAATTCCAGCCCCTTGGCGAGATAGACAGGCATAAAGTACTTTCTGAGCTTACCGCCGGTATTACCCTTGAAACCGCATGCTTTTGCGAGCTTCTCTGCCTGGAGTTTCGTGCGGGTGATGAAGGCAATGCTCTCCATTCCTGCCTGTTCCGCATCCGTGCACGCGCGGGCAATGACTTCCGCCAGTTCGCTTTCGGCCGGTTCCGCACCGATGTCCATATACAGCGGCTCCTCTCCCGAGCGCACCGATCTGATCGTCCCGGCTTCCCTGCCCAGAACGCTTACGGAATAGTCAACGATCTGGGACGTAGACCTGTAGTTCGTGCCGAGAGCGTATCGTTTAAAAGGCCTTCTCGGTATGATCGACCTGATGCGTTCCACGAAATCGCCCGTATTCCCGAACACCGCCTGGTCGCTGTCTCCGACGAAAAGCATATTCGTTCCGGGGAAGCGCCGCCTTAACAATTCCAGGAAAATGCAGCTGAGGTCCTGAGCTTCGTCGCATATCAGATAAAACACGCCCGTAAGCGCCGGAGCAGCCAGCATCAGGTGAAGCACGGCGACTGCGCACGCGTCCTCGAACATATCGTCGAAGAAAGTGAGCGGCGTCAGGTCTATTCCTGCCCTTTCCATGAATTCACGGTCGCTGTACATCCTTCTGTACAGATCCGGCGCGCTAAGTCCGCGCATCATCGTTCTGAGCGAATTCAGTATATACTCCTTGTTTGTTTCTTTCTGTATGCCGCTCTTTCTGCACAATTCGTCGCGTATGTTCTCGATTCGTTTGAGCAGCGGTACGTCCCGGAATACCGAATAAAAGAGCCTGTCGAGCTCGGCGGCATCTACAGTGCCTTCCATATCTTCGGTGAGGTACATATCGCGCGGGACAAATATTTTCTCTCCGAGGTAATCGACGTAGTCGAGGATAAGTTTTCTGAACGTCGCGGAAGATTTAAGACGGCGGC
Source organism: Clostridia bacterium (assembly GCA_017613535.1). Taxonomy (GTDB): domain Bacteria; phylum Bacillota; class Clostridia; order UBA1212; family UBA1255; genus UBA1255. Next base: position 8,241 of record JAGADO010000075.1, read on the forward strand.
AGACGGCCATTGCCTCCGCATCGGAAGGCTTTCCGGCAACGCTTTCGAGGCCGAACTCTCCTGCCGTTTCCGCCTCCTCCATGCGCGTCCTGAATGAATACTCTCCTATATCGTCAAGCACTTCCGAAAGCAGATCTTCCTGGAGGTACGGGCGGATATTGTCCTCGCCCAGATCAGGCAGCACGGTGGAAATGTATTCCGAAAAATAATCGTTCGGGGAAATTATTGCCAGCCCCTCATTCTTCATCCTGTTCCTGAATCCGTACAGAATGTACGCCGCTTTATGGAGCGCCACGGACGTTTTTCCGCTGCCCGCACAGCCAGAGATCACAGTGATACCTTCGATGTGATCGCGCACGATCTTGTGCTGCTCCTTCTGAAGCGACTCAACGATCACCCTCATATGCTCGCCCGCGTTTCTCCAGAGTGCTTCGGACAATATTTCATCGTCAGAAGGCATGCTTATGCGGCTGACTTTTACGAGTTCTCCCTTATTGAACCTGTACCTGCGCTTTTCGATAAGTTCCACGTCCTGCCTGCCGGCGGGCGTATCGAACGACGCGTCTCCCGGTTCGCTCTCATAATAAAGGGAGCAGACTGGTGCGCGCCAGTCGAACGTAATGATCTCGTCCGTTTCGGGGTCTCTTAGCGTCTGGAGCGATATGTACAGGCGGTTGTTTTCGCCGGGAGTGTCTTTATAAATATAATCGAATCCCGCGAAGTACGGTTCCAGGTCCTGTCTCTTGAGTTTTTTAAGGTGCGTGATTGTGCCGATATAATCCTGTGTATCGAGCGCTTCGTTGCTGAGAAGATCCCTCTTCTCATCGTCCTTCAGTTCCGAAAAATAGTCGCTGAAATATCTGCGCTGTTCGAGGATCTGCTCCTTCCGTCTTCCGGATGCGGCCAGTTCGGCGTCGATGCATGCTTTTATGGCACGGCGGGTCAATTCGGCGTACTTGAGTTCGCCGTCTGTCACGCCGTTTATTTTACCGTTTGGGTCCATAGCCGTTCACCTCCCAGCAGGTCAGTCGGTCAAACCTTTTCCAGTGCGATCGCACCGTCCCGGACAACGATCTTAACTGTATCTCCTGATCTTACGGTTCCGTCAAGGTACATTTCCGCAAGCTCATCCTCGATGTGCCTCTGAATAAATCTGCGCATTGGCCGTGCTCCGTACTTCTCGTCGTAGCCTTCCTTTGCGAGCAGCTCGTAAACGCCATCACCGACAGTGATGTTTACGCCGTTGTCCGCGCTCTCGCGCTCGATCTCTCCTACCATAAGTTTCGCGATCCCTGCCATGCTGACCGGATCGAGGCTGTCAAATACGACGACCTCGTCAACGCGATTGAGGAATTCAGGTCTGAATATATTCTTCAGCGCTTCCGTCGAAGCATCCGCGGCAGATTTCTTCTCATCGGCAGAGAAACCGATGCTCTTACCCTTTAGAGAATTGCCGGCGTTCGACGTCATAATGATAATAGTGTTCGAAAAATCCACTACCCTGCCCTGGCTGTCGGTCAGGCGTCCGTCGTCAAGTATCTGAAGCAGCATGTTGAATACGTCCGGGTGTGCCTTCTCGATCTCATCCATAAGTATGACCGAGTACGGGCGGCGGCGTATCTTTTCGGTAAGCTGTCCGGCCTCTTCAAATCCGACATATCCCGGAGGAGAGCCGATGAGTTTGGACACGGTGTGCTTCTCCATATACTCCGACATATCAAGTCTTACGAGCGCCTCCTGCGTCCCGAATAGTTCGATCGAAAGCTGCCTGACGAGCTCCGTTTTACCAACGCCTGTAGGTCCGACGAGGATGAACGAGGCGGGTTTCGTGTGCTTTCTGAAACCGGAGCGGCTCCTGCGGATCGCCCTCGAAACGGCCTCCACTGCTTTATCCTGCCCGATTATGTGCTTCTTAAGCCTGTCTTCAAGCTCCATCAGCCTCTTTGCTTCATCTTCCGAAACCGTATGCACGGGGATGCCTGTCCACGTCTCGATGACGCCGGTAATATCGTCGAACGTTACGTTGTTGTATTCGTGTTCTTTGAGTTCCTTTAGCTGTCCGTCGAGAAGGGCAAGTTTGTTCTTACCCTCGGCAATGCTCTTGAAGTTTTCGAGCTGCTCTTCTTCCGTCTTGCACTGCTTGTTCTCGAGCGCTTCGATTTCGGAGCCGAGCGCCGCGATCTCCGCCGTCAATGCATCGATCTTCCCCAGCGCGTCGTTTCTGAGATTTGCCCGGGACGCAGCCTCGTCAAGCACGTCGATCGCCTTGTCCGGCAGGTATCTGTCGGTAATATATCTCTCGGCAAGTTTCGCCGCTTCTTCTATGAGTTCGTCGCTGACACGCGTTTTGTGGTACTCTTCGTAATGGCCCTTAATGCCTTTAAGGATCTCGATCGTCTCGGCGACGGAAGGCTCGTTGACCATGACGGGCTGGAAACGGCGCTCGAGCGCAGTATCCTTCTCGATATATTTGCGGTACTCCTTAAGCGTTGTCGCACCGATCACCTGGATCTCGCCCCTCGAAAGAGCAGGTTTCAGGATGTTCGCGGCGTTCATCGAACCTTCCGCTTCTCCGGCGCCCATGATGTTGTGGATCTCGTCAATGACAAGAATGACGTTGCCCGCGTTTTTCACCTCGTCCAGAAGGCCCTTCATTCTGCCTTCGAACTGGCCTCTGAACTGCGTTCCGGCGACCATTGCCGTCAGATCGAGCAAATAGATGCGCTTGTCCAGAAGCTTTTCCGGGACTTCCCTGCGCGCGATCCTGAGTGCGAGTCCTTCCGCGATCGCCGTCTTTCCTACGCCCGCCTCTCCCACGAGGACGGGATTGTTCTTCTGGCGGCGGTTGATGATCTGAATGACGCGCTCGGTCTCTCTCTTTCTTCCGACGATATTATCTATCTTTCCCTCTTCGGCTCTGCCGGTGAGGTCCGTGCCGTACATAGACAGGAACTTGAACTTCTGCTGTTGCTGCTTTTTATCGCCGTTTTTATCGGCCTTCGGAGCGTTCTTCGTGCCGTTTTCCGCGCCGCTCTGGCCCTCGGGCTTCTTGTCTTCCCCGAGTATCCTGCTGCTTCCGGCCAAATTGCTGAAGCTCTGCCCGAGGTTCTTGAGCATCTCGAAAAAGTTCTGAGCGCCTGTAGAAGAAGGAGTCGCGCCGCTTCCGTCGGCAGGTGCCTGGGCGTCCGTACCCTCTGTAAGTGCAGGATTATCGGAAGAATCTCCGCCCTGGGCTCCGCTTTCCTCCATCTGTTCGGTGATGCCGGTCATCTCATCGGCCATCGCCTCAAGATCCTCGTCAGATATATTCATATTCGCGAGGAACTGGTTCACCTGAGGCAGGTTGAGCTTCTTCGCGCAAACGATGCAGAGGCCCTTGTTCACCTGCTTGCCGGTCTGGTCGATCTGTGAAACGAAGACCGTTGCTATTCTTTTATTGCACATTGAGCAGATCTCTCTCTTCATTTTTCTACGCCCTCCTTATCCGCGGATTTGCTGTGTTCCGCATCAAAAATCTTCTTCAGGAACTGTCCGGTATACGATCCGGGTACGTTTGCTACCTCTTCCGGAGTTCCGGCGGCAACGACCCTCCCTCCGGCGTCTCCGCCTTCCGGTCCGAGGTCGATTATGTAGTCCGCGCATTTGATCACATCAAGGTTATGCTCGATGACAACGACGGTATTGCCCGCGTTCACAAGCCGGTCAAGTATTTCTATCAGTTTTTTCACGTCGTGCGTATGAAGGCCGGTGGTGGGCTCGTCAAGGATGTACAAAGTATTTCCCGTACCGATCCTCGAAAGCTCTGACGCGAGTTTCACGCGCTGTGCTTCTCCGCCCGAAAGCGTCGTTGACGACTGGCCAAGTTTCATATAGCCGAGCCCGACGTCATCCATCGTGTCGATCTTCCGCCTGATCGCCGGCAGATCTTCAAAAAACTCCGCCGCTTCGCTGATCGTCATATCAAGCACGTCGGAAATGTTTTTGCCCCGGTACCTGATCTCAAGCGTTTCGCGGTTGTATCGCTTTCCTTTGCAGACCTCGCAGGGCACGTACACGTCAGGCAGGAAGTGCATCTCGATCTTTTTGATCCCGTCTCCCGAGCACGCCTCGCAGCGTCCGCCCTTAGCATTAAAGCTGAATCTGCCGCTCTTATAGCCCCTCGCCCTGCTCTCGGGAAGCATCGCGAACAGATCTCTTATCTGTGTGAATACTCCCACGTACGTCGCGGGGTTCGATCTCGGAGTGCGGCCTATCGGAGACTGATCGATGCAGATGCATTTATCGATATTCTCTTTTCCGCTCGCCGAATCGTATTTGCGCCCGACAGGGTCCTCGTCCGTATTGATCTTCGAAAGCACTTCGTTAACGAACGAACTTTTACCGGAGCCGGAGACGCCGGTCACGCACACGAACCTGCCCAGAGGTACGGAAATATCGATGTTTTTGAGGTTATTGACCTTCAGGCCCCTCACGGTGATGTCTTTTCCGCTGCCCTTGCGCCTCTCGGTCGGGACAAGGATCTTCATTGCCCCCGAGAGATATTTCCCGGTGAGCGAATCGGGACATTTCATTATCTCTTCCGGCGTTCCGACGGCAACTATCTTTCCGCCGTGCACTCCCGCAAGAGGTCCGACGTCGACAATGCAGTCCGCTTCTCTCATCGTTTCTTCGTCGTGCTCGACAACGATCAGCGTATTTCCCAGATCGCGGAGTCTTTTAAGCGTCGCCAGAAGCTTCTGATTATCTCTCTGGTGAAGTCCGATGCTTGGCTCGTCAAGTATGTACAGCACTCCCATCAGCCCGGCGCCTATCTGCGTCGCGAGCCTTATGCGCTGCGATTCTCCTCCCGAAAGCGTTCCGGACGACCGCGCAAGCGTCAGGTATTCAAGGCCGACGTTCACAAGGAAGCTCAGCCTTCCCCTGATTTCTTTCAGTATGTCGTGGGAGATGATCTCCTTCTCGCCCGTAAGCTCCAGCCCCTCTACGAACGAAAGAGCGTCGCGCACAGATCTTTCTGTGAATTCGGATATGTTAAGTCCTCCGAGCGTTATGCAGAGCGATTCCCTGCTGAGCCTCTTTCCATGGCAGTCGGGGCAGATGTTTTCCGACATGTAATACTCGATCGGGTACATCTCGAAACTGCCCTCGAGCTTCCTCGCGTAATGCTGCTTGAGCACCGTCATTATGCCCGGATAAGGCTGGCGGAGAAGCTTGTAGCCGTTGTTGAAAGGCACGTTTTTATCTCCGCTGCCGGATACAACGACCGACGCGATCTCGCGCGGAAGATCACCGACAGGGACGTTAACGTCGAACTTGTAGACCTTGCCCAGAGATTCGATAATAGCGAGCTTTTCGGTGAGATTATTGTCTAGAAGCATCGCCATCAGCACGTCGTACGTAGTTCTGTGCGATATTTTTGCGATGAAATCGTCTTCCTGGAACTGCACTATCCGTCCGATCCCGGAACATGTAGGGCAGGCTCCGGCGGGGCTGTTGAACGAGAACATTCTCGGCGAGATCTCGGGCAGGCTTACTCCGCATTCGGGGCAGGCGAAATTCTGGCTGAAAAACACTTCAAGCGTGGCTTTTTCGTCGTTTTTCTCGACTATTTCGTCTATCCTGCCGTCAACGCCCGGCATACAGCCTTTTATTTTTGCGAAATCTGCCGCTTCCATTCCGGACCCGAGCGATATGGCAATGATCGCCAGCCCCGATGCTAGTCTCAGCACCGTTTCAAGCGATTCCGACACCCTTCTCTGCAGGTCAGGCCTTATGATCAGGCGGTCGACGATAACTTCGATGTCGTGGTTTTTGTATTTTTCAAGCGTGATCTCCTCGTCTAGCGAATACATCTCTCCGTCGACACGCACTCTCGAATAGCCGTTTTTGCGCAGCGATTCGAACAATCTCGCGTACTCGCCTTTCCTGTGGCGTATCACAGGCGCCAGGAGCTGCACACGCATACCTTCCGGCAGCTTCATGACAGCGTCGGTCATCTGGTCAACGGTCGTTGCCTTTATCTCTCTTCCGCACTCCGGACAATGCGGCACTCCCACGCGCGCGTACAGCAGCCTCAGATAATCATATATCTCCGTCACCGTACCGACCGTCGAACGCGGGTTGCGTGACGTCGACTTCTGGTCGATCGATATCGCGGGCGACAAACCGTCAATGCTGTCGACGTCCGGCTTTTCCATCTGTCCGATGAACATGCGCGCGTACGAAGACAGAGACTGCATGTACCTCCTCTGACCTTCGGCATAGATCGTGTCAAAGGCAAGAGACGATTTGCCCGAGCCCGACAGCCCCGTAAACACGGTCAGACTGTCCCTCGGAATCTTCACATCTATATTCTGCAGGTTATTCTCCCTTGCACCTTTTACTTCAATATATTTCTGCTTCATATAAGTCAGCTTTATGCCTCTCCCGAAGCCCTTAGCTTCTTGATAATATCCCTGTATTTAGCCGCTTCCTCGAACCTGAGTTCCCCTGCCGCCTCAGCCATCCTGCCCGTAAGCAGATCAAGCAGTTCTCCGACCGACAGTTCGAGTTCCTCGTCAGTCAGAATGAGCGACGAATCGGAAGAAGCATCCTCCCTGCCTGTACGCCTGCGGGAATTTCCCGCGTACCTGCCTCTCCCGGAGACGTGATCGCCTGAATAGCCGGCTGTTCTGCCGCGCCTGAGCAGCGAATCGAGAGCATTTTCCCCGCTGTCATCTGCGACGCGGCCTGTCGAAATAACTTCGCGCACGCTCTTCGTGATCGTTTTAGGCACGATGCCGTTTTTGCGGTTGAATTCGAGCTGAAGCCTGCGGCGCCTGTTCGTTTCATTGATCGCATCCTTCATAGCATCGGTGATCCTGTCGGCGTACATAATGACCTTGCCCGAAGCGTTCCTCGCCGCACGGCCGATCGTCTGTATGAGCGACACCTCGCTCCTCAGGAAACCCACTTTATCCGCGTCAAGTATCGCCACGCGCGATACTTCCGGCAGGTCCAGACCTTCTCTTAGAAGGTTAATACCGACAAGCACGTCGAATACTCCGAGCCTCAGATCTCTGATCAGCGCCATGCGGTCGATCGTTTTTACATCTGAGTGCATATATTCGACCTTTATGCCCATGCCCGACAGATACGACGTCAGTTTCTCTGCCATCTTTTTCGTAAGCGTCGTTACGAGCACGCGTTCGTTCTTCGCGACAACGCTGTTTATCTCTCCCACAAGGTCGTCGATCTGCCCTTCCACAGGCCGCACCTCTATCTCCGGGTCAACGAGGCCCGTGGGCCTTATTATCTGCTCCACTATGTTCACCGAACGCGATCTCTCGAACTCGGACGGAGTGGCGCTGACGAAGACGACCTGATTCAGCTTGTCCTCGAATTCGTCAAATTTCAGCGGGCGGTTATCGAAGGCGGAAGGCAGCCTGAAACCGTATTCCACCAGTGAAACCTTGCGCGCATGATCTCCGTTGTACATTGCCCTGACCTGCGGAAGCGTGGCGTGCGACTCGTCGATGAACATTATGAAGTCATCGGGGAAATAATCCAGAAGCGTGTACGGTGGGCTTCCGGGCGCACGGCCGCTTATGTGGCGCGAGTAGTTTTCGATACCGTTGCAGAACTTGGTCTCTCTCAGCAGTTCCATATCGTATCTGGTGCGCTGCTCGAGGCGGTACGCCTCAACGATCTTGTTCTGCGATTTAAGTTCCGCGAGCCTTTCTTCCAGCTCCTCGCCTATCGTACCGATCGCACGCTCGAGTTTGGCATCCGTCGTGGCGTAGTGCGAAGCCGGGAAGACGGCTGCATGGTTCAGTACGCGTCTCAGCGTAAAATTCGAGGCATCGCATTCGCAGATCCGTTCTATCTCGTCACCGAAGAACTCGATCCTGAGCAGAACGTCGTCGCGGTCAGACGGGCGGAGCGACAATGTATCTCCGGAAACTCTGAACGAATTTCGGGCAGAGAAATCGCTCCTGTCATATACGTAATTCATTGCGGCCAATCTCGCCGAAAGCTCGCTTATCTCCATGCGCATTCCGGGCCTCAGCGACACCATAAGGTCGGTGTAGTCCTCGGGATCACCCAGACCGTATATGCACGAAACGCTGGCGACAATGATAACGTCCCTGCGCTCCAGGAGCGCAGCAGTAGCCGAATGGCGCAGCCGGTCGATCTCGTCGTTCACGCTCGAATCTTTTTCGATGTACGTATCGGTGGCGGCAATATACGCCTCCGGCTGGTAGTAGTCGTAATATGAAACGAAAAACTCAACGGCATTGTCCGGGAAGAACTCCCTGAACTCGGAGCAGAGCTGTGCCGCCAGCGTTTTATTGTGGGCAAGCACGAGCGTCGGTCTCTGCACTTTTTCTATGACCTTGGCCATAGTATAAGTTTTTCCGCTGCCTGTAACTCCAAGGAGCGTCTGGTACACGTCACCCTCTTCGATACCCTTTGCAAGGGCATCGATCGCTTCCGGCTGGTCGCCTTTCGGCTCATATTCAGACACAACGTGAAACAGTTTCTGCTCCATTTTCACCTTCCGACGCGTCTATTTGCGTCCGGATCAGACGACGAATCCGACTTTTTCGTATACATCCTTAAGTGTCACGCTCGCGATGGCAGATGCTTTTTCGCGTCCCTCTTTCAGCACTTTTTCGAGATAAGCCTTATCAAGCATCAGATCTTCGTATTTTTCTCTCACAGGCGTGAGGGCGTCAACGACCGCCTGCCCTACGGCTGTTTTGAATTCTCCGTACCTTGCTCCCGCAAACTCTTTTTCAACGTCCGTGACCGTCTTTTCCGTGACGGCGGCGTAAATATTGATGAGATTGCTTACGCCGGGCTTATTTTCTTCATCGTACCTTACCTCGGCTTCCGAGTCGGTAACGGCTTTTTTGAACTTCTTCATAACGGATGCGGGGTCTTCGACGATCAGAACGTAATTTGAAGCGTTCGTGTCAGACTTGGACATCTTTTTATCCGGATCCTGAAGGCTCATTATTCTGGCACCCTGCCTCGACATAAGCGGATTGGGAATAACGAACGTTTTTCCGTAAAGGCGGTTGAATCGGTCCGCAATATCTCTCGAAAGTTCGAGGTGCTGCTTCTGATCCTGGCCGATGGGCACGAAATCCGACTGGTAAAGCAGGATGTCCGCCGCCATGAGCACAGGGTACGTAAACAGGCCTGCGTTAATATTATCGGCGTGTTTGGATGATTTATCCTTGAACTGCGTCATGCGGGACAATTCTCCGGTATATGTGTAGCAGTTCAGTATCCATGCGAGTTCGGCGTGTTCGTGTACGTGCGACTGGAGGTAGAGCACGTTTTTTTCGGGGTCAAGTCCGCACGCGAGATAGAGTGCGAGCAGGCTGTAGATCCTTTCCCTTAGCTGTTCCGGATCCTGCCTGACCGTAAGCGAGTGCATGTTGGCAATGCAGTATACGCAGTCGTAGTCGTTCTGCAGTTTAGGGAAGTTTCGGAGTGCTCCCAGATAGTTTCCCAGCGTCAGCTGCCCCGACGGCTGTATCGCGCTGTATATTCTTTTTTTATTGACAATATTCGTGTTTTCTTCGCTCATACCGGATCATTCCTTTCTGAAATGGCGCAAAAAGCGTCCGTATATTATAGCATAAGTAAGTAGCAAGTTGCAAATGGTAAATGGCAAATGGCAAGCGGCAAATGGCAAATGGCATTGCTCTCAGCTTCGACGGGCGGAGAAAAGGTAAAAATCATGGATAAAAGCTATTTTTTAAGATTTTCTATGACGGTGGCGCTGGCTGCGGGGGTAAAAGTTATGTAGCGTCATAGAGAAAACCGCAGACGGGAAATTCTCTATGACATAAAGCAAAAAGATGCTTGAATCGTATGGACAAAAAACGCCAGTGTGTTTTGAAGGAGGTGGCGGCGCCACGAGTTTTTAAATAGCGCCGGATCTCTTTGCCACTTACCACTTACCACTTGCCGCTTTCCATTTGCCACTTGCCATTATTGTAGTGATTGACAAAAGGTGCGTGATTTGCAATAATTGACCACGACAGGAGCAGGAGGCTCGAAAAAGGATATGAAGAACAGAAATAAAGCAATTCGGCTTTTGACCGCGGCGGCAGCGCTCATTATAGCGCTGGGCGCTTTGACGGTCATGCCCGGCTGCTTAAGGCAGTCATCGGAGGACAATATGGATTCAGGCTACAAGGTAAAAAAACTGACGCTGGGCGGCGTTGACGCAAGCGAATACACCGTCGTTTACAGCGAGAACAGCGCTGACAATGACACCACCGCAAACATTGTGGCAGATCTGGTAAAGTATATTGACGGCGCCACGGGCATAAAACTTTCCGCCCTGCCGGACAGCAGCCCCGAAGCAGCAGCTTCAAAGCACCGCATGATCGTGGGCAAAACGCGCTTTGACACCGAGAAAGTCAAAGCTGCCCAGTCCAAACTTACCAATAACGGATACGCGCTCCTGTTTTACGGCGGCGATCTGTTCCTGACAGGCGATACGGTGACCGGAGCGATGTACGCCGTATATTCCTTCCTTGAAGATTATATCGGCTGGCGCTTCTACTCCTCGAAATACGAGATCGTAAAGCCCGCCGAACATATTGACGTCCCAGCATCGCTGAACGTATCCTTCTCGCCTAAGCTGCTGAACCGCGACACATACTGGTACGACACTTTTGACAACCATTTCGCGGCCAAGCTCAAACTCAACGGCGGCGTGAACCGCAGCATGGCAGGCTACGGAGAAGCGATACACTACGCCGGACCTTTCGTCCATTCCCTGCCTTCGCTGGCGGGCACCAGCCACGAACCCGACGTGCAGCCCTGTCTCACCGATCCGGAAGTGTACGATCGCGTGCTGGAAAACGTTCGAACATATCTCAGAAACAATCCCGGCGCGAAGATCGTGTCGGTCTCCCAGAACGATTCATTCCCGGAAGGCCGCGGGTGTCAATGCGAGAATTGCCGCAGGCTGGACGAGCAGGAAGGCACGCCCATGGGATCGCTGCTGACCTTCGTGAACCGTATTGCCGGCGACATAAAAGATGAGTTCCCGGACGTGATGGTAGACACCCTCGCCTACCGCTATACACGCAAGGCGCCGAAAAACCTTAAGCCGGCGGACAACGTCATTATCCGCCTGTGCTCCATCGAATGCTGCTTCTCCCACCCGCTGGACGGCAACTGCGAACGCAACAAAGAATTTGCGGAAGACATCGAAGCCTGGTCTAAGATCTGCAACAACCTGTTCATTTGGGACTACACCACCGACTTCGCGTTCTACGTCAATCCATTCCCGAACCTGTACGTACTTTACGACGACGTGCGGTTTTTCGTTGACCACAACGCCATAGGATTGTTCGAGCAGGGCAACTACCAGTCCTACTCCGGCGAGTTCGGCGAGCTCCGCGCGTACCTGCTGGCGAAACTTTTATGGAATCCTGACATGAGCCGCCAGGAGTATCTCGCGTACATGGACGACTTTCTGGAGGGCTACTACGGCGCAGGCTGGAGATATATCCGAGGGTATATCGATCTCAGTTCGAAGCTGGCGGCGAATGGCGATATGGGCATATACTATGGCATCGACACGATCTTCGGCGTAAAGAAGGGTTCGAGCGAAGCCAAGAAAGTGGTCGACATATTTGGCAAACTCTGGGACGAAGCGCTGGAAGCAGCGGATGAGGAGCATTTCGCAAATGTCGAAAAGTCCTCTCTGCAGATCCGGTCAGCGGCGCTCATACTGGATTGGGATTATTATGAATCACCGGCTGCTGCCGAGGAATTGTGCAATAAAATGAAACAGTACGAAATCAGATACTACCGCGAAGGTGTTACGCTTCCGGAAAATCCGAACTATTACAGCGGCGGCGAGAGCTGGTAATGAAGGGAGTCTTTCACATGAAATTAAAATTCGACGAAAATTACTGCATAGATACATTTAAAAGGCTGATAGACGTTGACAGCACCACCGGTCAATACGAGGAGATACAGAAGCTGACCTGCGAGATCCTGGACGAACTGGGCGTTCCCTACGACGTGACCCATAAAGGCGGCGTGATAGCCGATCTGGGCGGCGAGGGCAATGCGCTTACGGTCACTGCACACCTTGACGACATCGGCCTTATGGTGCGCCACGTGAACGCCGACGGCACGCTGAACCTCTGCCCTGTAGGAGGCCTTTATCCCTTCTACTGCGTCACCGAAAACGTGCGCATATACACCCATGGCGGCAAAGTTTTCACCGGTTCTATCTGCCGCACTCCCAACTCGATACATGTGACTGAAGAAGAACTGAGGACGGTCCTTCCCGACTTTCGCAAAAACGTATGCGTAGTGCTGGATGAGGACGTGAAAACGGCGGAAGACGTTAAAAAACTGGGCATCGACACCGGCGACTATATCGCATTGGAGCCCCGGTTCCGGATGGAAAACGGATATATGAAATCCAGATTTATTGACGACAAAGCCTGCGCGGCGGTGTTGTTTGCATATATAAAGGCTCTTAAAGAATCCGGCCTCTTCCCCGCCCGCAAAACGTACGCATACTTTGCTTTTTACGAAGAAATCGGCCACGGCACAGTGTGGCTCCCGGAAGATGTCAAAGATATATTGTCCGTTGATATCGCGCCTACCGGTCCGGATCAGAATTCGAACGAGCGGAAAGTGTCAATATTCGCAAAAGATTCCCGCTACCCCTATCACCGGGCAATGACCGGCGAACTTATTGACGCCGCGAAAGCCTCGGGCGCGGATTATGTAGTGGATATTTTCACGCCTCATTACGGCACAGACGGAGACGCTTCCGTTGCCGCCGGCTACGACATCCGCCACGCCGCCATCGGCCCCGGGACCCTCAACAGCCACGGGTACGAGCGCACCCATATCGACGGGCTCAAAAACACGTTTATCCTGCTGGCGGATTATATCGGCACAAAATGAACAGCGAATGGTTCGGGAGGCAGTTATGAAAAAAGGATTGGTTTCTATTTCGTTCAGAAAGCTCAGCCCCGAGGAGATCGTGGAGCTGTGCGTTAAAACAGGGCTGAAATATATCGAATGGGGCGCAGACGTGCATCTGCGGCCGGAGAATATTGACCGGATCAAAGCCGTAAAAACGCTGTGCGAAGACCGGGGACTCATTCCCATCGGGTACGGAAGCTACTACAATGCTGCAGATGATTTCGACAAATTCCTGCCAAACCTGGAGGCAGCCTGCATCCTGGGTACGGAATATATCAGGATATGGGGCGGAAAAACTGCCGCATATGATAAGGTTGCCGAGGACAATATCGGCCGGGCGGTTTCGCTGGCGAAGGAGCGGGGCCTTACCGTGTGCCTCGAATGTCACCGGTGGACAATGACCGAAGATCACGTGCTGGCCGTAAAAGTAGCTGAAACCACCGGCTGCCGGCTCCATTTCCAGCCCAATCCGGACATCACTTTCGAGCAGAACCTTGACGCCCTCAAAGCGATGAAGCCGCATCTCTGCGCCTGCCACGTGTTCGCGTGGGAGAAGGGCAACGTTCGCTTCCCTCTTGAGACTCAGCGCCGTCAATGGTCCGGGTACGCAGAGGTCGCGGGTGATGTTCCCTACCTGCTCGAGTTCGTTGCGAATGACGACCCGGTCAATCTCGTCGCGGATGCCGCCGAGCTTGCGTATCTGGAGAGGCTGATAAGTAAACGCTGATCCAGGCTTCACACTGCAAAAATGAGCGATTCTTCTTGCGCAGCTTAAAAGAAGATCAGCCTGTTCACGGGACAAAGGAAAAAGCCGCTCTTTAAAAATCACTTGACAACTTTCTTAAATCCTAGTAAAATCGCGCACACAACGGGCTTGTAGCTCAGTTGGGAGAGCGCTGCGTTCGCAACGCAGAGGTCATGGGTTCGAATCCCACCGGTTCCACGAAGAAAACGTTTTCTTCCGGCACGAATAAAAAAGCACTTGCTTTTTATTCGTCCTTATGGTAATCTTATCAATGC
>JAGADO010000076.1 GCA_017613535.1 Clostridia bacterium
AAAAAGTTTTCCTCGAACTCGGGGTATCACCTCTGGACGCGCCGGATACGCCTACATATATAACTTTGGATTTTGAAAAGGGCATTCCCACAGCTTTAAACGGTTGTAAAATGTCCGCTAAGGATATAATCCTGAAACTCAACAAAATAGGCGGGGAAAACGGTATAGGCCTTCTCGATATAGTTGAGAACAGGCTGGTAGGCATGAAATGCAGGGGCGTATACGAAACACCGGGCGGCGCGATCCTCTACGCGGCACACAACTACCTCGAAACACTCACGCTCGATAAGATGACAGCACACAAAAAGCAGGAACTCTCCATCACGTTCGCCGAACTGGTATACAACGGACAATGGTTCACTCCCCTCCGCCAGGCGCTCTCCGCATTCGTGACATCCACTCAGCAGAACGTTACCGGAAAGGTCAGGCTCAAACTCTACAAGGGCAACATCATCAAAGCCGGCGTCTGGTCGCCCAACGCACTCTACTCCGAAGAGCTTGCCACATTCGGCGCGGACAACGTATACAACCAGGCTGACGCGACCGGTTTCATCAACCTCTTCGGCCTCCCCATCAAAGTCCAGGCCCAGGTCTCTTTGGCAAACGGCATTGCATAAAAACACTTAAAAGCGCATAATAAAACCATGGACGGCGTGCCGGCTATTCCTCTTCGGCACGTCTTCCGTTTTAATAAGGCGATCGGGAGACATACTATGAACGCGGATTTGCAGAAAAAACAGGATCACGGCTGCGCAGCCGGAAACGGAGCGTGCGGACCACTCAAAGAGCTCTTCGGGAGCCTGGAAAAAGCAAAAACTCTCAAAGGAAAAAGCTTTCTCAAACTGCTCGACCTGAGCCCGGAAGAGATAAAGCAGCTTCTGGAGATATCGGAGATACTGAAAAAACTCAAAAAAGAACACATACCGCATAAAATACACGAAGGCAAAAACGTTGCCCTCATCTTCGAAAAAACGAGCACCAGAACAAGGTGCGCGTTCGAAGTTGCCGCCGCCGACCTCGGAATGCACCCGGTATACCTTGACCCCAAAAGCTCGCAGATAGGCAAAAAAGAAAGCATCGCGGACACGGCCCGGGTGCTGGGCAGGATGTTTGACGGCATCGAATACAGGGGCTTCGGGCAGGAGATCGTAGAAGAACTCAGCGCATACTCGGGCGTACCAGTTTGGAACGGACTCACGAACGAATTCCACCCCACGCAGATACTTGCCGACTTCATGACGATCGAAGAACATTTCGGGTCGCTCGCAGGAAAAAAGCTCGTATATATGGGCGACGCGCGGTACAATATGGGTAATTCCCTCATGGTCGGCTGCGCTAAACTCGGCATGAATTTCGTCGCCTGCGCACCCGCAAAATATCTCCCCGGAAAAGAACTCACCGAACAGTGTCTGAAGCTCGCCGAAGAGTCGGGCGGCACCGTCTCGTTCATCTCCGATCCTTTGGAGGCGGTCAAAGGCGCGGACGTGATCTATACCGACGTCTGGGTCTCTATGGGCGAACCTGACAGCGTCTGGGAAGAGCGCATCACCGACCTGCTTCCCTACCGCGTCACAAAAGAACTGATGGACAAGGCAGGCCCTCAGTGCAGGTTCATGCATTGCCTCCCCTCATTCCACGACCTCGGGACAGAGATCGGTGCGTCGATCAAGGAGAAATTCGGTCTCGACTGCATGGAAGTTACGGACGAAGTATTCGAAAGCGGCGCGAGCATCGTATTTGACGAAGCCGAAAACCGTCTCCACACAATAAAAGCGGTAATGGCTGTAACGCTCTGACCGCGCGACCGGCACCCGGGTCACCGTATCTGATCTCAAAAGAGCATCTGATCTCAAAGGAGATTATCAATGAAGACCGGCTATCTCGTATTGCAAAACGGAAATGTATTTGAAGGAACAAGGTTCGGCGCGGACAATGAATGCACCGGCGAGCTTGTTTTCACTACGGGTATGTGCGGATATATCGAGACGCTCACCGACCCGAGCTACGCAGGACAGATCGTGCTGCAGACGTTCCCCCTTATCGGCAATTACGGCATCATTCCGGATGATTTCGAAGGAAAATGCAGCCTCCGCGGGTACGTCGTGCGCGAGTGGTGCGACCGCCCGTCAAACTTCAGGTCGGAATACGATCTGGACACGTTCCTGAAAGCAAACGGAATACCGGGATTATGCGGTGTAGATACGAGGCAGATCACGCGTACGATCAGGGACTCCGGCGTAATGAACGCGGCAATTATTGACCGCGCGCCCGAAGGCCCGGACGATCCCGTATTTGACGCACTAAAAGCGTACAGCGTATGCGGCGTGATCGGCAATGTCACGTGTTCTGAAAAATATTCCGTTTGTCCCGCAGGCGAAAAGCGGTTCCGCGTCGCGCTTATCGATTACGGTCTTAAGCGCAACATAATAAACGAACTGGTAAAGCGCTCCTGCGAAGTGACGGTCTTCCCCGCCTCCGCAGGTGCAGACGAGATACTTTCCGGAAACTTCGACGGTCTCATGCTTTCGAACGGTCCCGGCGATCCCGCGGAAAACGTATTTCAGATAGCGCAGATAAAAAAGCTCCTCGGGAAGCTCCCCGTTTTCGGGATCTGCCTCGGCCACCAGCTCACGGCGCTCGCAGCAGGCGGGAGCACTTTCAAACTGAAATTCGGACACAGGGGCGCGAATCAGCCCGCAAAATGCATTCTGAACGGAAGAACATTCATCACCAGCCAGAACCACGGGTACGCCGTTTCCGACAACGTTCCCGTCGGTTCTCATATTTCTTTTTTCAACGCCAACGACGGCACGTGCGAAGGCATCGACTATCCGGAACTCAAGGCATTCACTGTCCAGTTCCATCCGGAAGCTCGCTCGGGCCCTCACGACACTTCATTCCTGTTTGACCGCTTCATCGCTCTTATGGAAGGAGGCGGGCTCTGATGCCGAGAGATTCTGAAATAAAAAAAGTACTCGTCATAGGCTCGGGACCGATCGTCATCGGCCAGGCGGCGGAATTTGACTACGCCGGAACGCAGGCATGCCGCATCCTCAAATCCGAGGGCGTGGAAGTCGTGCTTTGCAACTCGAACCCTGCCACGATCATGACAGATAAAACGACGGCGGATTCGGTGTACCTTGAACCGCTAACAGCAGCGCTTGTCGAACGGATAATAAAAGAAGAAAGGCCCGACAGCATGCTTGCCGGACTGGGCGGCCAGACGGGGCTTAACCTGGCAATGGAACTCAAGCGTTCGGGAGCGCTCGACAAATACGGAGTGAGGCTCCTCGGTACCGGTCCCGACGCTATCGACCGCGCCGAAGACAGGAAACTGTTCAAAGAAGCGATGCAGGAGATCGGACAGCCGGTCATTGCCTCCGAAACAGCATGCACGGTCGAAGAAGCGCTCGCCGCTGCCGGAAGGATCGGATACCCGGTGATCGTCAGGCCCGCATTCACGCTGGGCGGAGGCGGAGGCGGATCCGCAAACGACGCGGAAGGGCTGAAAACCGTTGCCGCGACCGGTCTCGCAGCGTCCCCCATCGGACAGATACTCGTCGAAAAAGCCGTGTTCGGCTGGAAAGAGATAGAATTCGAAACGATGCGCGACGGCGTCGGAAACGTGATCGCGGTATGCTCGATGGAAAACGTTGATCCGGTGGGAGTACACACGGGAGACTCGGTCGTCGTTGCCCCCGCACTGACTTTATCCGACCGTGAATATCAGATGCTGCGCTCCGCCGCACTCGACATAATAACGCACCTCGGGATCGTAGGAGGCTGCAACGTTCAGTTCGCGCTTGACCCCGACTCGTTCGAATACGCCGTGATCGAGGTCAATCCCCGCGTTTCACGTTCGTCCGCCCTTGCCAGCAAAGCGACGGGATACCCTATCGCGAAGATCACCGCGAAGATCGCGCTTGGATACACGCTGGACGAGATCGTCAACGACATTACAGGCCGCACGTGTGCCTGCTTCGAACCGGCGCTCGACTACGTCGTCGTAAAGCTGCCCAAGTGGCCGTTCGATAAATTCGCCGGTTCATCGCGCACGCTCGGCACGCAGATGAAGGCGACAGGAGAAGTCATGGCGATCGCTCCGTCGTTCGAAATGGCACTCATGAAGGCGGTAAGGGGCGCTGAAAACGGCATTGACACGCTTAATGCGAACAATGACTCTATGGCGGAAGAACTGCCCGTAACAGAAAGGCTCAGGTGCGTTGACGACAGGCGGCTATACACGATTTTCGAAGCGCTGAAAAAAGGTGTAAGCGTAGAAACGATACACGGGATAACGAAGATCGACCGCTGGTTCCTCTCGAAGATCAAAAATCTGGCAGATTTCGAACTGGAACTCGCCGGAAAAGGGCTTGACGAAAAAACGTACCGCGCCGGTAAAAAATACGGATATACGGATAAGGCTCTTTTAAGGCTCTCGGAAAAAGACAGCCTCCCCTGCCCGCCCGCCAAAGCATCCTTCAAAATGGTAGACACGTGCGGAGCGGAATTCGAAGCCGAAACACCTTACTTTTATTCGGCAGCCGACGGTTTCTGCGAATCACGCTCATTCCGCAGATCCGGGAAGCCGGTCATAATGGTGCTCGGTTCAGGCCCGATACGCATCGGCCAGGGCATCGAATTCGACTACGCCTCGGTACGCTGCGTAAAAACGCTCAGAGAAATGGGCTATGACGTTGTGATCGTAAACAATAACCCCGAAACCGTCTCCACCGACTACGACACTGCCGACAGGCTATATTTCGAGCCGCTCACCCCCGTAGACGTGATGCAGATAATTGACGCCGAAAAACCGGAAGGAGTTGTCGTCGCATTCGGAGGACAGACGGCGATAAGGCTCACAGGATTCCTTGACAGCCGCGGCATACGCATCCTCGGCACGTCCGCCGAAGGTATCGACCTCGCGGAAGACAGGGCAAGGTTTGACGCTCTGCTCGAAGAGTTCGCGATCAGAAGGCCCGCCGGAAAAGCCGTGACGACGCTCGAGGAAGCGCTTTCTGCAGCCGAAAAGCTCGGATATCCTGTGCTGTTAAGGCCTTCATACGTCATCGGCGGACGAAACATGACCATCTCCCGCAGCGAGGCACAGACGGCCGAATATATGAACCGGATACTTGCGCAGGGCATCGAAAACCCGGTGCTCATCGACAAATATATGCCCGGTATCGAGCTCGAAGCGGACGTTATCTCCGACGGAGAAGACGTGCTTATACCCGGTATCATGGAGCATATCGAACGCGCAGGTGTGCACAGCGGAGACTCTATCGCGGTCTATCCCCCGTATAATCTCAACGACAGATTTCTGAAGAAAGTCTGCGACTGTTCCGAAAAACTGGCGCTCGCGCTCGGGACAAAAGGTCTCGTAAATATCCAGTACCTCATCTACGGCGGAGAACTTTACGTGATCGAGGTCAATCCGCGCGCTTCCAGGACGATACCGTACATAAGCAAAGTCACCGGGATCGCCATGACAGACATTGCCTGCCGCGTAATGCTCGGAGCGAAACTGAAAGATCTGGGCTGCGGCACCGGCCTTGCCCCCGTACCGCCCTACTTTGCAGTAAAAGTACCTGTTTTCTCTTTCGAAAAACTCATCGACGCCGATTCGATCCTCGGACCCGAAATGAAATCCACGGGAGAGGTGCTCGGACTCGGTAAAAATATGGCGGAAGCGCTGTTTAAAGGACTCACGGCCGCCGGGCTCAGCCCAGATTTCGGAGCGCACGGGAAAGCCGGAAAAGGAATATTCATAAGTGTCGACGAGTCGGACTACCACGAAATACCAGCATCCGCTAAAATATTCCGCGACGCAGGAATAACAGTTTACGCAACTTCCGGCACGGGAGAAGCAATCAAGCGTTCGGGCACAGACGTGATCATACTGCCTAACGCCACCGAGAGCGGAGAGATAAGCGCTCTTATGGAATCGGGAAAAATAGGCTGCATCGTATACACGGGAGCTGTGAAAGACGACACGATCGGAGATTACACTCTCCTTCACATGCGTGCAATGCAGCTCGGTATCCCATGCCTCACTTCCGCGGATACGTTAAAAGCTCTCGCACACATAATAAAAAGCAGGTACACGCAGGACAACGTGGAGCTTGTCAACATCTGCAGCATGCGTTCGTCGCGGCTTTCCGTTCCGTTCGTAAAAATGCAGACGTGCGGCAACGACTATATATTCATTGACAATTTCGACGGGAAGATCACCTGCCCCGAATCGCTGTGTGTCGCGCTTTGCGAGTATCACACCGGAATCGGCGCAGACGGGATCGTGCTGATAGGCAGTTCTTCGCACGCCGATGCTTCGATGCGCACATTCAATAAAGACGGCAGTGAAGGTTTGATGGCGGGAAACAACATCCGCTGCGTCGCAAAACTTCTGTATGACCGCGGCCTCGTTCCGGCATCGGCGGAAGAAATATCGATCGAAACCGCGTCAGGCATCTACAAGGCCAGCCTTTATTTCCGCGACGGTCTCGTAAGTTCCGTGTCAGTCGATATGGGGCGCGTCGAACCGGAGCCTGAGATGCTGACTGTACAGACCGACGCAGGCAGCTTCACCGGAGTGAAGGTCAATACCGGAAACCCGCATTTCGTCGTGTTCACTCAGGAACCCGAAAACATAAATATCTCCGCGGCCGGACCCGCGATCGAGAACCACCCAGCCTTCCCCGGAAGAACGAACGTGGAATTCTGCGCCATTGCCGACCGCACCGAAATCAGAGTGCGCATATGGGAGAGGGGCAACGGAGAAACATTGTCGTCAGGCACTTCGGCTGTTGCCGCGGCCTGCGCTGCTGCGTCGAAAAAAATGGTGGACAACGGAAAGGATATTAAAGTAAAATTGCCGGGCGGAGAGCTCACGGTAAGCATACCTGAAAACGGCGGAAACGTTATCCTTACCGGCGGGGCCGTAAAAGTTTTTGACGGAGTTTTTGAATTATGATCGATAACAGCGGCGTTACTTCGCCTGTCATCGGCCTCAGCTGCACGCTCGACGGCGGAAGGTACAGTGTTCCGAAAGATTACATCGGTTCAGTCAGAGCGGCCGGAGGCTACCCTTTCGTGATCCCTCTCCCCCAGAGCGAGGATGAGGCCGAAAAACTGCTCATGCCCTGCAGCGGTCTCCTGCTCACGGGAGGAGTCGATGCTGATCCCTCGCTTTACGGAGAGTACAGGCAGTATGAAGAAGTATCCGTCTGCCCTCCGCGCGATAAGGGAGAGTACGCTCTTATCAGTGCGGCGGTAAAACTGCGCATCCCGATCCTTGGTATCTGCCGCAGGATCCAGATGATCAACGTTTATTTCGGAGGCACTCTGTATCAGGACATTCCGTTCCAGATAAGGAACCTTCCGGGAGGCGGAAATCCTCACCGCCAGACGGAAAGCTTCCCCGCAGGAGGCCATACTGTCACGTTCGAAAAAGAACTCTGGCCCGTATCGAAAAAAACGATCCGGGTCAATTCATACCACCACCAGGCAATTAAGCAGCTTGCCCCCGGTTTTCAGGTGCTGGCAAGGGATGATACGGACGGCCTTGTCGAAGCGATCTGCTCGCCCGGGACGCCTTCAAGGCCGCTTATCATGGCGGTACAGTGGCATCCGGAGCTTATCCGTCACCTCGATCAGGACCACGATGCCATTTTCAGATTTTTCGTTGATAAAGCGCGCGAGGTTGTGCTATAATCTCTCCGGGTCGTTCAGGCTCTATATCTGCTGAAAGGAGAAATGCGGCATATGAAAGGCTTCAGGAACTGTCTCAGGCGCGCTAAAAAACGTCCCGGTATGTTCTTGTTTATTGCTCTTGTGACGTTTGCGTTCACGTTTATCGAACAGTATAATCCGTGGACTCAGGCATATGCCTCGTTTGGATTATTTAAAAATTTCGATTACGTCGCATTTCTGAGCGGGCTCGAAAACTCTGCCGCGAATTTCTTCAAATCTCCCAAAGTGGCATTCCTCACGATAGGAGCCGCCGCGCTCGTATTGTTCGCCGCGTGCGTCATTTTCGGGCTCCTCTACTCCGGATATTTCAACCAGTTGTCCAATGCCACGTTCGATAAGCCGAAGAGAAAGGGAGAGTACCGCGTGGGTATCGGAAGGTACACTTTCAAATTAGCATTCTACTTCTTCATCACGTTTATTCTGACCGCGCTCATAGTCGTGGCAGTGCTCTATTCCGCGATACCGGCCATAATGTCGGTCAAACAGTTCTTCCTCGGCTCAGCCGGAATGCTGCTTCCCACGATACTACTGTGCGCCGTAACGGTGGTCGCGGTGATCTTCGCGGTCCTGTTCTACGCCCTTTACGTAACGTACATTCTCCCGTCCATTATCTGCTTCAGAAAGGGCGGAACGGGCGTAGCGTTCAGAATGGTTAACGGATACTGCTGGTACCTGCTGCCCAGGACTCTCGCATACCTGCTCGTCATGCTCGGCATCCGAGCGCTTCTGTGGGCCATCCACTACGGACTTGCGAGCCGCGGCGCTGCGATCTGCATACTGATCGCGTCGTGGATGATCAGGACGATAGTGAACTTCACATACACATATTTCGTTTTCAACACGTTCTCCGCAATGAAGGGCGACATGTTCGACAGCGAATAAGAAACAGACTCCGTTTGTTTTACAAAGGATAAGGAGGACAGATAAATGTCCGGATACAGAAAAAATAACGGATCGGACTCCGGGAATACCGGTAATAATAAAAGAAAGCTCATATTTATCGCAGCGTGCGGCGCGGTCCTTGTCGTGCTTATAGCGCTTATTTCTGTTTTTATCATCGGGTGCTCGGCAAAGAATAAAAAAAGCGGTGTGGATAAAGGCAAGGCTGTTATGACGGTGGACGGTACCGTCATTTACGAAAATCAGTTCAGATTTTTCGCGTCGCTCGTACTTAATCAGGAGAATACCGTTTATACGCTGCTCACGGAGGACAATATCGACGCGAACGCGACCGTTAAGAATTCCGTGGTGAATTTTGCGAAAGAGTACATCTTCCGCCTGCGCGAATGCGGATCGGCAGGTCTCTCTCTTACAGAAGAAGAGAAGAACCAGGTGCTCGACAGCATTAAAAACGAATACGAACAGTTTAAGACCGTTGACGGTAAAACATACGAGGGCGACAGCTTTTACGAGTACTATTACGGCCTTACGGAAGATCAGTATACGGGCTTCTGGCTCGACTGGGCACTTATAGAGAAGTACAATACTCTGGCAGAGGATCAGGCAGACGTCTCGGAAGAGAACCAGCGGGCCGCTTACGATTTCTTTGAGACATACCTGTACGGCAGAGAAATAACCGTCATTTCCCTATCGCTTAAAGGGAAGAGCGAAGACGGAAAGACGATCGTTCTTACGCTCGCGAGAGAACTTAAAGAGCAGATCGAAAACGGTGCGGATATGACCGGGCTCGTACGGAAACATTGCGACGACGAGGCTCTTAAAGAGACGGAAGGGAAAGTAACGGTCACGTCCATAATGAACGAATACTTCCCCGAACTGTACGACTGGTCTATAAACGCCCCGGAAGGAACGGTAGAAGTTATCGTCAGCGACGAAGCGGTATACGTGGCGAAAGCCGGACCGGAACAGAATTACGAATCTATGAAAAACAGCGAACTTATGCTGGAATGGACGAGGATGTACGTTGTCGACCGCCAGATCGACGAGCTCGTTAATTCCGGTAAGTACAGCTTTTCGATAAACGACGGTGTTTACAATACGATTGACCTTAGCGAGATGATTGAGAATTCTCTCAAAAGCTGGCGTTCTTATTACGCGCAGCTGGAGGCCGGGGATCTCTGATGCATAGAAGACGGATCACTGTAATCGCAATAATTCTATCGGTCTCGCTGGCGGCTCTGTTTTTTGCGTTCCCGCACGCCGGTCTTGCGGGCAGGGCCGGCAGTGTTCTTTTTGCTGCCGAAAATACAACTCCCGAAGGCGAAACAGTTACCGAAACGCCTGCCGCAACTGATGATTCCGCCGCCACACCGGGCGCATCTCCTGAAATTCCGGCTGAAACTTCCGCTCCCGAAACGGAACCTGCGGATACAACGCCTACCGAACCTGTAACGGAACCTACAGACGAACCCACCGAAGTACCGACCGAAGAGCCGACCGAAGTTCCCACTGAAGTCCCCACCGAAACGCCTACTCCGGAACCTACTCCCGACCCTCTCCCTTCCGTCGAGCCTCACGTAAACACCGTCCGCATCGGACTTAAATTCGACAGAAGCGCGCTCGACGTCGTTACGACAGGCTCCGACACAGGAGGCACGATCGGTATCGTTAAAAACAATAAAGATTACTATCCCGTGCTCACTTTCGGAACGGGAGATTCGGTGGCAATGAGAGCCGATTCAGGTTACCACATCGTCGTTACGCCTCCCATGCCTGACGTCGAAACGGCACGAACGGAGATGCTCAGGATCAAAACGCTTATGGACGGAGCAGGCACGTCAATGCTGTACATTTACGACGGCTCGTCGTGGTACATCGGCGCAGGTTTCTACACGTCATCACCCGCTCCCGGAGTGCCTGACGTAAACGGCTCGGACAAATACACCGTGCTCTCGGAAAGATTGTCCGGGGCCGGATACACATTGTCCGCCTTATCGGTGAGGAACAACGCCGTTAAAGTTTATATAAACAGCTCTCCCGTGATGATACTGAACGTATCGGACAGCACGAATAAAGTACGCGTAACTCCCCTTCCCGCCGAAAACGAAGATGTATTGCCGGCACTCCTGAAACTGAGCGCTGCGCGATACCGCGGATATTTCGACGTACACAGATACCAGGGCGGAAAACTTGTCCTCGTAAACGACGTAGACGTGGAAGACTATACTTTAAGCGTTGTCCCGGCAGAAATGATCTCGGGCAGCGCGTCCAGCTGGTCGTGGCGAAAAGAAGGCCTCAAGGCGCAGGCGATCCTTTCACGCACTTCGGCATATACGTACGTGATCAGCGGTAAAATGACGCAGTACGGATTCCATATGGACGACACCACGAATTACCAGGTCTACGGCGGATATACAAACTCATCAGGCGAGCCGGGCGAAACGAATAACACGACGATGGCTACGCGTGAGACCGCGGGACTCGTGCTTTCATATAAAGGCAGCATAGTCGAAGAAGTGTTCTATCACAGCAACAGCGGAGGATACACCGAATCGCCCGATGCCGTCTGGGGCGGAGAGCAGGAAATATTCGTTGCCATTCCCGACCCGTGGACCGTCCCCGCATTATGGACCAGAGAATACACCGGCCAGACGCTCAACACGAGAATCGTCAGCTATATATCCAACCAGAAAGGCATCGATCTGGGCACGCTTAAATACCTGAACGTCGTCAGCAGGACCGAATCCGGAAGAGCCGTCGAAATGAAATTCGAAGGCACTAAAAACGACGCCGTTGTTAAGATACAGCAGACCAGACTGAGCATAAACGTGCGCGGCCAAAGATTTATATTCGACGTTGACGAAACGCTTAAGATCGAATATCAGAGCGACAGCCGCGATACGGCGCTTTCGGACCGGGCAAGGAAATACCTCGAAGGTAATGTTTATTCCACTGCGTTCCTGCCCGATATGTACGCGGTCAGGGGCAATGACGGCTATACGTACGAGCGCATTCGCATCCGCGGCGCGTCCGATCCGAAGCAGATCATGATCCGCGGTGAAGGCACCGGGCACGGCGTCGGAATGAGCCAGGACGGTGCGGAGGCAATGAGCAAGGCCGGAAAGACGTTCGAGGAGATAATTCTGTTCTACATCCCGAAAGTGCAGATCACCGACGTAAGCACACTTTTATAACGCGTCAAGGAGTTTTTTTGAATTGAAGCTTCACGATTTTTATTACGAACTGCCGCCTGAACTTATTGCCCAGACGCCGCTGAAAGACAGGAGCGCATCCAGACTGCTCGTGCTGAACAAGCAGACGGGAGAGCTTGCCGACCGCCGTTTCACTGATATAAAAGAATTTATTGCCCCCGGCGACTGCCTGGTGCTCAACGATACGAGAGTCATCCCCGCGAGGCTCCTGGGCGTTAAAAACCCTACCGGAAGCCCCATCGAATTCGTGCTGCTCCACAGGCTCGGAGAAACCGACCTGGCCGGTAAAAACTACCCTCCTGCGAAATATCCCGAACTGCCTGACAGCTGCTTCTGGGAGGTCATTCTGCGCCCCGGAAAGAAAGCACGCCCCGGAACCGTTTTCGACTTCGGGGACGCCGAAACAGCGCAGGAACTGATGGCATCTCCCCTGCTGAGGGCTGAAGTGCTCGAAGTCGCAGACGGCGGAAACCGCATCGTGCGGTTCAATTTTAAAGGAGCGTTCGAAGAGATACTTGACCGCGTCGGTATCGTGCCTCTGCCGCCGTACATCAAAGAAAAACTTGACGATCCCGAGAGATACCAGACTGTGTATTCGCGGGAAAACGGTTCCGCCGCTGCGCCTACGGCCGGGCTTCATTTCACGAACGAGCTTCTGGACGATCTGCGGGCAAACAACGTTAAAACGGTATTCGTTACGCTCCACGTCGGTCTCGGAACGTTCAGGCCGGTCAAGGAGGAAAATATCGAGGATCATCTGATGCATTCAGAGTACTTCGAAGTCTCGCCCGAGGCCGCGAAGGAGATCAACGCAGCTAAAGTGAGGGGCAATCGCGTTATTGCCGTCGGTACGACGTCGTGCCGCGTGCTCGAGACTGCCGCTGACGAAAACGGCGTTATGCGCGCATGTTCCGGCTGGACAGATATTTATATTTATCCCGGCTACAGGTTCAAAATGCTCGATGCGCTGATAACGAATTTCCACCTGCCCGAGTCTACGCTCCTCATGCTGGTGAGCAGCCTCGCAGGGCGGGAAAACATACTTGCCGCGTATAAGCACGCGATCGAAGAAAAATACAGATTCTTCTCGTTCGGAGACGCGATGTACATATGTTAAGCTGAAAATGGGAAATGGAAAGTGGCAAATGGCAAATTGCAAATGGAATGTTCCTCTTTTGACCGGCGAAGCCGAGTAGACAGTTTAGAATTTCGTTTGACCGAAATGCGGACCTTCAGGAGTTACCGCATTAGACCCGAAATTCGTACTGTCACTCGGTTCGCCCATTTGCCACTTGCCACTTGCCATTTGCCACTTGCCACTTGCCATTTGCCACTTAAAGAAAGGAGCCCGCTATGGCTGCGGTCACGTACGAACTGAAAAAGATATGCAAACAATCCGGCGCAAGGCTCGGAGTACTGCACACGCCGCACGGAGATATTGACACCCCGACGTTCATGCCGGTCGGAACGCAGGCCTCTGTAAAAGGCATCTCGCCCGGAGAACTGCGAGACCTGAACGCGCAGATAATATTGTCCAACACGTACCACCTCTACCTGCGTCCGGGCCACGAACTTGTGCGCGAAGCGGGAGGACTCCATAAATTCATGAACTGGGACCGCGCCATTCTCACCGACAGCGGCGGATTCCAGATATTCTCACTCAGCACTCTCAGAAAAATAACCGAAGAAGGCGTATATTTCAATTCTCACCTCGACGGTTCGAAGCACTTCATTTCGCCTGAAAAAGCGATGGAGATCGAGAACGCGCTCGGAGCCGATATTATAATGGCATTCGACGAATGCGCCCCCTACCCTTCCACGTACGAATACACGAAAAAATCGATGTATATGACGACCCGCTGGGCAGAAAGATGTTTAAAAGCGCACACCGATACAGAGCGCCAGTCCCTGTTCGGCATCGTACAGGGAGGTATGTACGCCGATCTGCGCAAGATCTCAGCGCGCGACCTGGTGTCAATGGATTTCCCGGGCTACGCGATCGGCGGCCTGAGCGTAGGCGAACCGGCTCCGCTTATGTATGAGATGCTCGACGAAACGGTGCCGGAACTGCCGGACAATAAAGCCAGGTACCTTATGGGAGTCGGCACGCCGGATTACCTGATCGAAGGTGCAATACGAGGGATAGATATGTTTGACTGCGTGCTTCCTACCCGCATAGGCAGAAACGGCACATGTATGACAACGCACGGAAAAGTGATCGTCCGCGACGCTGCGTACGCAAAAGACTTCAGCCCCATTGACCCGGACTGCGGCTGCATGGCCTGCCGCGACCACACCAGAGCGTACGTCCGCCACCTCATAAAAGCAGGCGAAATGTACGGTCTCAGGCTGACGACGCTCCACAATCTGTTTTTCCTTATCGACTTGATGAAACAGGTCAGATATGCTATACTTAACGACAGCCTGCTTGACTTCAGGCGCGAATTTTATGAAAAGTACTATAACGGGAAACTTCCGGACGGAATCCGCCTGTAAATCCCGCTTAATAGGAGGAAATTATGAACAATTTTAAGAAGAACTTACTGAAAGCTTCTCTCGGTCTTTCCACACTCGCAGGCACTATGCTCGGCGGCGCGTCCGTATTCGCAGAAGGTGAATCCGGAACAGAGCAGGCTACGGCAGAAGCATCGTCCAATGCCGCTAACAACGGCGGCGGCTTCCCGATGTGGATCATCCTGATCATTTACATTGCCGTTTTCGTGCTGATTGGCTACTTCCTCATCTTCAGACCGCAGAAAAAGCGCAAGAAGGAAGAAGAAGAGATGCGCGCTAACCTTACGCTGGGCAGCGAAGTCACGACCATCGGCGGGATCACCGGAAAAGTTGTCAGCATCAAGGACGATAACATAACGATCGAAACGTCGCTTGACCGCACGCTCTTCGAAGTCAAGAACTGGGCGATCCGCGACATTAAAAAGCTGGAGACAGACGATAAATAAAAGCCCTGCATTTTTGAAGACGGGGTCTGATCAGACAGGGGTGTCATCATTATGCTGAACAAAACAGAAAAAACCGTAAATCTGGCATTCATAGGTCTGGGACAACGCGGCCCGTACCTTGTCGCGATGGTGCTCGACACCATGCCGGACGTTAACGTTACGGCAATATGCGACGTTTATCAGGACAGGCTCGACAGCGCTTCTGAAATGATATTCGGAAAGCGCGGCGTACGTCCTTACGTCACCACAGACTATACGGAGCTGCTCACCCGCTCCGACGTTGACTGCCTGATCATTTCGTCTTCGTGGCACACACATATTCCGATCTGCATCGAAGCGATGAACGCCGGAAAACCTGTTGCCAGCGAAGTCGGCGGCGCGTACGACATAGAGCAGTGCTGGGAGCTTGTCCGCACGCACGAACGCACACGCGTACCGATCATGCTGCTTGAAAACTGCTGCTACGGGCGCGAAGAGATGACCGTCCTTAATATGGTGAAACAAGGCATTTTCGGCGAGCTCGTTCACGCGGAAGGCGGATATCAGCACGACCTCAGAGACGAGGTATCGCTCGGCCACGAGATCCGCCACTACCGTCTCGATGAATATATGCACAGAAACGGCGAGATATACCCCACTCACGAACTCGGCCCGATAGCCAAGTGGCTCGATATTAACAAGGGCAACAGAATGCTCTGCCTCACCTCGATGGCTTCAAAGGCACGCGGCCTCAACGACTGGATCAAAAATCACAGGGGCAATGAATTCGAGAACGCAGACTTCCATTTCACCCAGGGCGACGTCGTAACCACGATGATCAAATGTGCCCGCGGCGAAACGATCGTGCTGACCCACGACACCACTCTCCCCCGCCCGTATTCGCGCGGAGGCAGACTCCAGGGAACGAGAGGCATCTGGTCCGAGGATAAGCACGGCGTTAATATCGAGGGGCGCACGATCTCCCACTCCTGGGCGCACGACTGGGAAGACCTCAGCGTTTACTATGATGAATTCGAGCCGGAACTCTGGAAAAAATACCGCGAAAACGGAGTCGTGGCAGGTCACGACGGAATAGATTACCTGGTGTTCAGAGCGCTCATCGAAAGCCTTGTCGACGATCATCCGGTACCGATCGACGTATACGACATGGCATCGTGGATGGCTGTGACGGCACTCTCCGAGCAGTCGATCGCCATGGGCAGCATGCCTGTGCCGATCCCGGACTTCACATGCGGAAAATGGGTCCGCAGAAGCAGCAGACCCACGTGGAAATACGATCTCTGATATGACGGTTATTCAGGGTAAATGATCCCGGAAGTTTTTACCGGTCGGTCAATGCTCCGGTACGGCTCCTTCCGGAACTATGAAGCAAAACTGATCTTTAACGGCGGCGATGTCGATAGCGCGGAAGCGTTCGATCTCGCCGTCAATGCATATATCGGTCTCTCCGGCCGATTCGAAGCGGACGGAGCTGCATTTTCTGAAATAAAGTATCTTATCGGCAAGCGGCGTACCGAGGAGCTTGCCCTTTTTATACTTTCCGACTATCGAAATGAATTTGAGCCTTCCGAGAGGATTGACGAGAATAACGTCAAGCTTTCCGTCGTTCGTATCGGCTTCGGATGCTGCGTAGAATCCGCCTCCGCAGTAGGCGCCGTTTGCCGCAAGCGCGAGCAGGAATTTTCCTTCCCGCACTTCCCCGTCATCAAACGTAACCTTCAGTTCGGTATGAGGAAGCTTTACGAGCGTGAGCGCAACGCCGATCGGATACGCAAACGTTTTATTCATCAGCGGGCGGCCCCTTAATTCATTGACCTTAACGACCGTCTGGCAGTCGAAACCGATGTTGAACATATTAGCGCCGTACGCCGAATGAGGTTTACCCTCCTCGGCGTAAGAATCGTGGCTGAAAGCACAACTCATAAGATCGGTAAAACGGGTATTGCCCCTGAGCTGCCGCTCGATATCCAGGAAATCAGACGCCCTGCCGAAATTGCGCAGAAAATCATTTCCCGTGCCGACCGGAAGCACTCCGACGGCGACCCTGCCCCTTCTCATCTCTTCCGGAAGCTTCATGAACGCACTCGCCGATTCGAGCACGGTTCCGTCTCCACCGGCAAAATAAAATCTGAGTTCCGGCATTTTTCCGTGGTCGTTCGCATATTTCTCCGCGTTTTCTTTAACGGTACGGATAAGGAAATCTTCTCCGTCGCCCGCACGTACGGTTTCATAAAGCGTATACTCGATCCCGCATTTACCGCAGCCTGAAACGATGCTTTCAAGAAGCTTTTTCTGTTCCCTGCGCGTGCCTGCGTTCGGATTAACAACAAAATAGTATTTAACGGCTTGATCGTCCATTATTATCCCCCGAGCCAAGTAGAGATGATCAGGCAGTCGCAAACTGCCCTTTTTTACTCGCAAATTATAGCATAACACGACGGGAATTGACAATCCCGCCTTTTTTTTGTTAAAATGACATTGCCGAAACGTTTGAAGGCAATTTGTGCACGAAGGGATCGCGGTATCGATGGCAGAAAAGAACAAAATTACGCTCAGCATTGGCGGTAAAAATTATACGCTCGTCCACGATGAGACTGATGACTATATGAAGCGGATCGAGCATTATCTTAACGCAAAGATCGAAACTGCCGGTAAAGCGGGAATACAGCTCGGAGAGCAGACGGCCCTCATTATGGCGTCCATATCGGTGATCGACGAACTGTTCAAAACACAGAAAAATTTCAATACGCTTAAAAACGAGATCCGCCGCATTATGGACGAGTACGATAAACTGAAGGCCGAAAAACTTCTGCTCGAAGAAACGCTCGCCGACGCGGATAAGAAGATCGAGTCCCTTTCGTCACAGCTCATCGAACGCAAGTGATCTGCGCAGTACGGAAGAGGCATTTTACCGGTCTGATTCAAACGGCGCTTTGCATGGCGCGCTGAAATGGTTACGGATATAATCAGAAAAAGCATACTTAAAAAGCCAGACGGCTCCGGTACGATACACGTGCCGGAGCTTTTATCGCCTGCGGGCGATCCGGAGTGCGGCCGTGCCGCCGTCATGTGCGGAGCGGATGCGATATATCTCGGATTGAAGGAAGGCAGCGCGAGGGCGGCCGCGGGTAATTTTACTTTTCCGCAGCTCAGAGAGATGTGTTCTTTCGCTCATTCTTCGGGCGTTTTGGTATACGTAGCGGTAAATACTCTCCCGTTCGGAGACGCGGAGACGTCATCGTTTGCTCTGAACGCCGAAAAAGCGGCCTCGGAGGGCGCTGACGGCGTTATTGTCCAGGACACAGGTCTCATCACCCTTTTAAGTGAAATGCGGAATACGGGCCGTCTGCCGCCGTTTTTTCGCATCCACGCCAGCACGCAGGCCGGGCTCGCAAACGCGGGAGGGATGCGGATCGCCGAAGCGCTCGGTGCAGACCGGGTAATATTGCCCAGAGAACTCACTCTCGAAGAGATCAAAACGCTGAAGGCAGGCACGGATCTGGAACTCGAGACGTTCGTGCACGGCGCAATGTGTATGGGTTATTCCGGGAGCTGTCTTCTTAGCAGCTATATAGGCGGCAGGAGCGGAAACAGAGGAAGCTGCGCACAGCCCTGCCGCATGAAATACAGGATCGATGAGAGCGAAAACGCTCCGGCAGGCGGAATGCGCGAACTTCTCTCCCCCGACGACCTCTGCGCGCTTCCGTTCCTTGACGAGGTATGCCGGTCGGGCGTTTCTTCTCTTAAGATCGAGGGCAGGCTTAAATCGCCTGAATATACGGCGCTTACGACAAGGATCTACAGGGAGGCTCTCGACGCGGTCGCGGAAGGCAGATTCGACCGGTTCGTAAAAGAGGAGCTTGACGATGCGCTCCGGTGTTTGCGGACAATGTTCACGCGTTCCGGCGGCGGTCCCGGTTTTCTTTTGGGGAATACAGGCAGGTCGCACATGACCGGGCGTAGCGCGGGAAAGAGCGGCGCACTGCTGGGCAATGCCGTAAATGTCCGTCCTCTGCGCGCTCCTGCAGGCGTTCAGGACGGCCTGAGCTTCTTCTCATTTGTATTGACCGCGCCGAAAAACGCGCCGGGCAGCCGGCCGCAGGCAATATTGTCACCCGGCGACGGCGTTACGCTTATCGATGATCTTACGGGAGAAGCTTTCGGAGGTACGGTGAACCGCGCCGACGCCAATACCGGCGAAATAACAGTGTGCGCAGGCATGACCGCCGGCAATGCTTTCCGTTCTCTTTCCGCCAGTGTTTTTCAGACTTCAGATGCTTCCCTTTTAAAAACGATCCGCGAGCTGCTTTCATCGGGCCGCCGGAACGTTAAACTCCCCGTGAGACTCTCTTTCAGCGCCGCACCCGGCGAACGCGCCGTGCTGAGCGCCCGCCTCGCAGACGAAGGCCCCGCTGTCACCGTTCAAAGCGATGGACCGGTTAAAGAAGCGCTAACGAGTCCCCTTTCCGGGGAAGAGATTTCTGCCAGGCTGTCTAAATTAAACGATACGGGTTTCTACGCGTTTTCTGTTGATACGGACGTTCGCGGAAACATTTTTATGCCTGTCTCCGCACTGAATTCTTTGAGGAGGCGCGCCGCCGAATCGCTCGCGGGGGCTATTGCGGCCGAAGGGTCAGCGCGCAGCCGGATCATGCGTCCGGAAAGCTCAAAACCAGATAAAAGAGTCTTATTCGCCGAGCCTTCCGGTAATATAAAACAAAGAGCCGGATATCTTCTCGAAAAGAGTTCGGAGGGGATCAATTCACGTTATTATTATGACGCTGCCGATCTCGTTTCGGAGAGTGATTCCGCGCTCTCGGGCTGCGGGCTCGTTTACCTCCCCTGGAAAACATGGCTTGACGATTCGCTTTATACGGCGTGCGTCAATAAAGCCCGCGCTTCGGGGTGTTTGGTCGCAGCATCGCTCCCGCAGCTGCCCTTCGGCAGGAACGGCGGACAATTCATTGACGCGCTGAACGTTATCAGATCGGAATGTGACGCGATACAGCTCGTAAATACCGGCGATTTCGGCATTGACGCCATAGATGGCATCATCCGCGCTTCAGCCGGTGACGGTATGCTTATCTGCGCCGATCTGTCGCTCAACTGCACCGGGCCGCTGACGTTCGGAACGCTTGCAAAACTTGGTGCGGACGTGATCACGCTCTCGCCTGAATACCCGGACGCTAAACTCGCGCTGAAAGCATTGCCCGGAAGATTCGCCGAAATCGTATCGGGTCCGCTCACCGTCATGCGAATGAGGCACTGCGTGATAGGCCACGGAGAAGATAATTGCCGCAGATGCGGAAACGGCGGCGCGGTATTTAAAATGTATGACACGGCAGGGCTGAAATATGATATACTTACATTGCCTGACGGGCGCGGAAGCGGGCGACGCATGCATGCGGAAACGGTTTACGGAGACAGGTTCTGCGAAAACCTGATCATCTCATCGAAAGAATTTGAGCCCAAAGCTTCGTTTACCGAAAAAGGAACTTATTTAAGGCGGGCAGCGGTACCGGGCAGCAAGCGCGTTATATATGAGGCCGCGGATACTTCGGACAGTCTGACGGCTGTTCCGGCAAATCTTATCTTCCGCACGAATGTCGCTCCGGGCAATGCCGCGCGCCGCTGATGACTATTAAGACGCAGGAGTTGAGGACAATGAGAGAAAAAGTTCGCATTTTTGTCGAGATGTGCCGCGAATCGGCAGTATTGCCCAAATACGCGCACAAAGACGACGCAGGAATGGATATATACGCAGCCGAAACGGTGGTTATTGCCCCGGAAAAGACCGCGCTCGTCCCCACCGGCCTTAAAATGGCCGTGCCCGACGGATTCGAGCTCCAGGTCAGGCCCAGAAGCGGCCTCAGTCTTAAAACGTCGCTCAGGATACCGAACTCTCCCGGAACGATCGACGCGGGATTCCGCGACGAAATATGCGTTATAGTCTGGAATTCATCTCCCGATCAGGAGATCACGGTTAATAAAGGCGACAGGATCGCGCAGTTCGTGCTTGCGAGAGTGCCTATGGCATCATTTACGCAGGTCGACAGCATCGCGGGGATCGGCACGGACCGAGGAGGCGGGTTCGGCTCGAGCGGCGTTCGCGACGGCTCACAGGGCGGTGCGCGCACGGCTTCAAAGCGCAAAAAGAAAACCAATCCGGAGGAAACGAAATGACAGTATTTGCCATCGGTCAGGATTCACACGCATTTGAAAAAAAGTTTGACCCTTTAAAGCCGCTCAAACTCGGAGGGCTCGTGCTCGACGGACAGAAACTGACGCTCAGGGCCAACAGCGACGGGGACGTTATCCTTCACGCGCTCACCAACGCGATCTCAGGTATCACCTGCAGAAACATTCTGGGAAGCGTTGCGGACGGGATGTGCAGAAACGGCATCACCGACTCGGCCGAGTACCTCAAAGTCGCGCTCAAAGACCTCTCCGAAGCCGGATTCAGGCTAGTCTCCGTGTCAATATCCGTCGAAGCTAAAAAGCCTGTCCTCTCTCCGTTCACGGAAGCCATCCGCGAAAACATCGCGTCAATATGCGGCATCCCCTCCTGTTCGGTCGGAATGACGGCAACAACAGGAGAAGGCCTCACCGCATTCGGGCGAGGCCTTGGCATCCAGGTATTCTGTGCGGTCACCGCGGAAAAATAACTTCCCGCGCGCCGAACTGAATAATTATTCAGTCACTTCTTTATTCTCGTACGTGAGATATTCGTCAATGACCTGAGTCATAAGGTCTTCGTTGAAATCGTCAAGCGTAAGGCCGTTGTCCGCGATGTATTTATCGATCGCTTTTTCGTACGACTCGTTTTTGTACGCCGTAGAGATAGCGGACTTAAGCGTCTCGAGCGTGATCTCGCTGCTGCTCGTTTCACCTTCAATACCGTCGAACGTCAGTATTCCGACGATGTACATTATCTCAACGCCCTCTTCGGTCTCGAACGTCCTGATCGTGTCAAGGCCGACCGAATCCGCCGCGGCGATCCAGCTGTTTATCTCGTCTGTAAACGCGATCGACGACACGCTTACGCTGATGATACCGGCTGATTCGGTCGCGTCATCGGCTGCCGACCATGCGCGCACGATAGCCTCGGGAGAATCACCGTCAACAACGAGTTTATTGACGAGCGCTGCGGCCTGGTTTTTAGTTGTCTGCTTCTCCTCTTCCGTTACCGCTCCTTCCTCTCCTTCTCCGGAATAAGGCAGGTAGATGTGTCTTACTGAGATCGTGCGGTAAATATCTTCGTTGGCAAGATAATAATCCTTAAGTTCCTCGTCCGAAGGCGTCATCGCAGCCATCGTTTCTTCCGCATACTCCGAAAGGAACGTCTGGAGCAGGTTGAAATACTTGTAATCATTGACGTTCATACCGGAAACATACTTCATATACTCGTCTCGCGTCGTGACTCCGTAATATTCGCCTGCGTATGTGAGGTAGTAATCGACAGATTCATCTATCTCGTCGTTAAAACTCTGTATCCGTTCCTCCGTGAACGGCTCCTTCTTCTCTAGCGCCATCATATATGCGGCTCTGAACTGGAGCAGCTGCTCCTTCGTATCGGCCCTGATCTTATCCATATAAGTCATTCCGGAATCGTCCTTGTACGGACCGTTCAGAAATTCTTTAAGATATGCGTAGCGCTGCGCTTCCGTCATATCAT
This sequence comes from Clostridia bacterium, assembly GCA_017613535.1. Taxonomy (GTDB): domain Bacteria; phylum Bacillota; class Clostridia; order UBA1212; family UBA1255; genus UBA1255. The sequence continues at coordinate 22,500 of JAGADO010000076.1, forward strand.
CATCGAATGTGATATCGCTTCCCACGACGTCGCTCACTGTGGATCCGAACAGATATACGAGTTCAGGATAAAGCACATTCTGATCCTTCACCTTTGCGACAACGGAATCGTTGAGCGGCGCGTCGTTATATTCGGGCTTCGGAGTTGCGGTCACAGCTTCTGTCGGTTCCGTTTCGGCTTCGTCCGCGAAATTCATTGAGCAGAACATTTTCGTGAACTTCTGAGCTATTTCGTCGTTGGAATTCTTGAGAGCATACTTTTTATCCTTCATAAACTCGTCAAGCATATCATCGACTTTTTTTGCTCTCCAGCCCGAATCGACGCTTGCCTTAACAGTATCGCTCTCGTATCCGGCAATTCCGGTGCAGATCATCAGATGGTATCCGTACTCGGTCTCGATGATCTCCGGGATCTCGGTGACTTCGGTCTGCGCGATCGCCCAATCCTCAAACGGCTTCACGAAACCGCTGTTCTCGAAGACTTCGTAGTACCCGTCGTTTGTAGTAACGCCGGTATCCTCCGAAAGCGCAACGACGTCGTCAAATGTCATTGTCCCGTTTTTAACTGCTTCGACGTAGCTTTCGGCAGTTTTCAGCGCTTCTGCTTTTTCGGCCGCCGTCATCTCGTCGGTCAATATCAGGCTGTGCCTTACCGTCACGATCCTGTATTTGCTTTCGTTTTCACGGTAAAACTGTTCAAGTTCGCCTGCAGCCGGTTCCATCTCATTCTCGATGCTTACGTTATACTTCTCAACTGCTGCGGTGCGCGGGAAGATATCGATGTAATCATCGAGCGGCATGCCGTATAGCTGCATACAGATCAGATCCGCGGTATATCCGTAATACTGAATATAATAAGCGTAAGTATTCTCGATCTCTTCCTTCAGCTGCGTGCCGCTTGCTTTAAGTTCGTCATCGGACGGCCAGTCGGATGAAGCGCGGGCGAGGCTTTCGTTAACAAGGTATTTGCGTGCGTATTCGACTGTATCTTCTTTAAGTGCGTCAAAACAGCTTTTCCCTTCACTGTTCTTCGTTTCTTTAAGGAGCGCCACGAATTCATCGGTGCCGAATTTATCGAAAGAAACGTCCCCGGAGCGGTACAGATCTTCCGCCATAAAACTAAAAGCGTATCCGAAGACCGGTCTGGTCAGCTGAAGCCCGTTGACGGTACCCGCGCTGTCGCCGCCTTTTTTCTTATTGCAGGCAGCGCAGAAGCAGAGCACGAGGGCCAGTACGATCGCCGCGGCACAACATATTTTTTTCTTCATAGTCTATTTCCCCTTCATTCGCCAAGCAGCTCATACATGCCGCCCGCGTCTTCTTTTCTTACGTTTTCACTGACCTTGAGCACTTTAAAGCGTGTCTTTCCGGAGCCGAATCCGACTTCGACGATGTCCCCTTCTTTAACGTCAGCGCTCGCTTTCGCAGGTCTTCCGTTTATAGTTACTCTGCCGGCGTCACACGCTTCGTTCGCGACCGTACGGCGCTTTATCACTCTCGATACTTTTAGAAATTTATCTATTCTCATTTATGATCTCCCTGTCTACAAATTTTCTGAGCGCCGTTTCGGGGTTAAGCTCCGCTTCTTCCGCGCTCCTCACGATCCCGTACAAAAGAATTCCGAGCTCTTCCTCGCTCTCCGGTATCGCAGGCGCTGCTTCCGCCGCTTTCTTTTCGGAATCCGCGATCTTTCCGGTCACCGGATCAGGCTCTCCGCTCTTTTCCGCTTCCGCCCTCGCCTTTCTTATTTTAGACGCTGCCTTGAATGCCTTGTACAACGCCGGGTAATTCATCGGGATGTCCGAAAGCTTGCGTTCGAGCGAATCAAATCCCTTTTCCTTCGTCTTCCGCCTGTCCCAGTTTTCAAGCGCTTCGGCGGCAGAAGCGGCAACGTCTTCCCCGAACACGTGTGTATGTCTGAACAGCATCTTTCTCGCGCACGCATCGGTCACATCGTCAAAGCCGAATTTTCCGTCTTCTTCGGCAATGATGCAGTGGAAAATGACCTGAAGCAGCACGTCTCCCAGTTCCTCCACCATTTTAGCATCGTTCTCTTTTTCGATGGCGTCAACAAGTTCGTACGCTTCTTCTACCATAGGTGTGGTGAGCGTCCTGTGCGTCTGCACTCTGTCCCACGGGCAGCCTCCCGGAGACCTTAGCAATCTTATGATTTCGTACAGATCGCTGAACTTGTATTTCCCGTCCTCCGGCACGTAATCGTATCTGACCATCTTTTTTATCCTCCCGCGTACTTGCAAACTGACGAGCCGCGCGGTTATAATACCACAAGTGAGGTGAAAATCTCAACTTGCTGCTTACATTATACACGACCGGAGATATTTAAATATGTCAAAAGTTAGACATTTTATGGAGGAAGCGCTTTTGGAGGCCCGGAAGAGCCTGCCGGATGACGTGCCTGTCGGAGCGGTGATAGTGCGGAACGGAGAAATAATTGCCCGTGCGCATAACCTGCGGGAAGCCGGTCACCTGCCGTGCGGACACGCGGAAATGATTGCCGCGGGTGAAGCGGCGAAAGTGCTGGGCGACTGGAGACTTTCGGATTGTGACATGTACGTGACGCTGGAGCCCTGCCCGATGTGCGCGGGACTGATACGCAGTTCCAGGATCAGAAATCTGTATTTCGGCGCGTACGATCCCGAAGAGGGTTCCGTCGGTTCCGTGCGTAATCTTGTGAGCCCCGGGGCAGGCGTTTTTCCGCTTATTCTGGCCGATGAAGCTTCGGCGATGCTTAAAAACTTTTTCGGGGAACTGAGGGGCAGGACGGAAGCGGAGACAGGCGGAAAAAGCGAAGAAGTCATTGACGACGCCGGAGATAGCGGCGAAGACGTGATCAGAAAGATCGCCAGCTTCACGGTAGACCACAGATATATTGTCCCCGGAATGTACATTTCGAGGATCGACGGAGACGTTACGACGTTCGATATGAGGACAAGGAAGCCCAATTGCGGCGAGTATATGGACAATCTCACCATGCACAGTTTCGAGCATATGTTTGCAACGTACGTGCGCAATTCTTCGATGGCAGATGAGATCGTTTATTTCGGGCCGATGGGCTGCCAGACCGGTTTTTACTTGCTCGTGCGCGGAACCCGCGGCGCGCCTCCCGATCCTGCAAAAGTGCTTGATGTGACGGTCGAAACGCTTAAAAAGATCATCGCGCACCGCGGTGAAGTGTTCGGTAAGAGCGAACAGGAATGCGGAAATTACAGGAATCTCAGCATCGACGCGGCGAAAAAGGAAGCGGAGCGTTTCCTGGCCGTGCTCGAGCGCGGAGAAGTTACTTTCAGATATCCGGAGGCGAAGGCTGATCCGGAGACGATTCGGGAGTGAGATCATGATAGGTATTATAGGGGCAATGAGCACGGAGGTCGACGGGCTCAGGGCAATGCTTTCCGACAGAAAAGACAGGAAAATCTGCGGCATTAAATTCAGCAGGGGCAAGCTTTCCGGCGCTGACGTGGTTATCGCGCAGAGCGGTGTCGGAAAGGTCATGGCGTCAATGTGCGCCGCGGCGATGTGCTTCCGTTTTCGCCCTTCCCTGCTTATCAATACAGGTGTCGCGGGTGCCGTCGATCCGACGCTCAGGATCGGTGATATCGTCGTTTCCGAGGGCGCGGCGCAGCACGATTTTGATACTTCCGCTATCGACGGGACTCCGAAGGGCTGGAACCAGGCGCTCGGGACGGTCGTCGTGAAGGCAGACGAGGCCGCGGCGTCGGTTCTTATTAAAACCGCTTTGAAAGAAGGACTTTCGGCAAAGCCGGGCATCGTTGTGAGCGGCGATCAGTTTATTTCGGACAACGAAAAAAAAGCGGAGCTCGCCGATGTTTTCGGGGCGTCCGTCTGTGAGATGGAAGGAGCGGCGATCGCTGCCGTTGCCGCGTTTAACCGCGTTCCTTTCGTTATTTTAAGGGCCGTTTCCGACGGGGCAGATGCGGATGCGCTGATGGACTTTCCGGCTTTCTGCGAACTTGCCGCCGGTAATTCGATCAAAGTGCTTTCTTCCGCCGTTCCGGAGCTTTCAGAGCATTACAAGTGATCGGATGGAGTATTTTACAGTATTCCGCCGATTTACAGCAGTATATCGTTTTCGGGGAACACGGGTTCGCACGTAAGGTTTATGCCAAGTTTCCTGATCGTTCCTTCGTCTCCGCTTCTCAAAAGCTGGCTCGAGTGCATATCGCATCCTTTTAACTGCTTTAGGTACTGTACAGCCTGTCTTGCGTACGGATTCATCACGGCACTTATCGAGAGTGCCGTAAGGACGTCGTCGAGTTTCAGGACAGGGCTGGCCGAACCAAGAATGTTATGCTTAAGGTCAAGTATCGGTTCAAGCGTTTCAGGTGTTATCAGCATTATCTCGTCGGAAATACCTGCGAGCGACTTGATCGCGTTCAGCACGCAGCTTGACGTTGCGCTCGTGAGCTGTGTCTTGCGGCCCGTTATGATGCGTCCGTCTTCGAGTTCTATCGCGCAGGCGGGATGACCCGAATCTCTCGATTTTTCCATTGCCGCGCCTATTACGCGCCTGTCAGACGAACTGAGCCCGAGCTGCTGCATTATCATGACGATCTTATCGAGCGGTCCCGGCTTCTCGCGGCCGAGCTTGACCTGGCACGCCGTCTTGTAATAGCGGCGGATGATCTCCTGGCATGAAGCTTCGCGGCATACTTTATCGTCCGTTATGCAGTACCCGGCCATATTCACGCCCATATCCGTGGGAGAACGGTAGAAATTAGGGTCGCCGGTGATCATCGTCAGTATGTTTTTGAGTACAGGGAATGCCTCTATGTCGCGGTTATAGTTTACGGTCGAAATTCCGTACGCTTCAAGATGGAACGGATCGATCATATTAACGTCCATCAGATCGGCAGTCGCTGCCTCGTACGCGAGGTTTACAGGATGTTTGAGAGGAAGGTTCCAGATCGGGAATGTTTCGAATTTTGCGTATCCTGCGACTCTTCCCCGCTTATATTCATGGTACAGCTGGGAAAGGCACGTGGCAAGTTTTCCGCTTCCCGGGCCGGGAGCAGTTACGACAACGAGCGGTCTGGATGTTTCGACGAATTCGTTTTTACCGTATCCTTCGTCGCTGACGATCGCGCTGACGTTCGCGGGGTATCCGGAGATGCGGTAATGCAGGTAGTGGCGCATGCCGATATGGTCGAGGCGTTTTATGAATCCTTCGGCGGCCTGCTGTCCCATATACTGGGTGATCACGACGGCGCTGACAAGTATGCCCATCTCGCTTATAAGTTCTATCAGTCTGAGCACTTCGAGGTCGTACGTGATGCCTATGTCAGCTCGCATTTTGGTTTTTTCTATATCGGCCGCATTTACGCAGATAACGACTTCAGCCTGATCTTTCAGCTTCTGCAGAAGCTTTATCTTTCCGTTTACGTCGAATCCCGGGAGCACTCTGGCTGCGTGAAGATCGTCGAATATTTTTCCGCCGAATTCAAGATACAGCTTGTTGTTGAATTTGGAGATACGCTCCAGAATGTGACTGGTCTGCTTCTCCATGTAAAGCTCGCTGTCAAAACCGATCTTACCCATAAGAACACCTTTCTGCGGCACATTCCGCATTCGATCATTCAACTTTGTATTTTACACAAAAGCGGGCGGCAATTCAATAGGTCAGCGCTCATTTTATTGACAAAAATAGAGCAAAAAAGCACCTCCGGACAAGTGCTTTCACAACGTCAAAGGGAGGCGTCCCTTCGCGGTCCGCCTCCCTTTCGGCTTGTTTAGGTTTTCAGCGTGATCCGGTTAAAATCACTTGATGAAGTATTCGTGGACCCCGAGGTCAACGCAGTTCCAGCTGGAGCCGGGTGCATTGGACTGGTTCGTGTATCCGCCGCCGCCAAGGACTGCGAACATACCGAAGTAAAGTTTCTCGGCGCCAAGTTCGAACTGATCAGCTTTCTCAACGTCTGTTACTTTGAACAGATCTGCGGGCAGTTTAACTTCGAACACGTACGTACCGTCATTGTTAACGATCTTATTCTCAATGAGAGAAGTGATGTCAACGCCGCCCGGATTGGGATCGTCCTTAAGAGCGGTCTTGTGGTTGTGCTGGAGTACGGTAAGAGTATCGCCGACCTTGAATGTGATGAACAGGCCCGGAGTAGCGTCGATGCGTGCGCCGGGGTTGAAGTTGAGCTGAGGCATATCGCCGGCAGCGCAGCCGATGACTTCGCATCCTACATACAGAGCGCCGTCCCTGATGTCAAGGTAATAGTTGATAACTCTGTCGCCCATATCGGTACCGGTCCAGGTCTGAGCGTTTGCTTTGCTGAGGGTGTACTGAGCGCTGTACTCGCCTGCGCCGATGACGCCGTCAAGTGCATGATCTGCAGCGGCGGGTCCGTCATAGAAGAGTGCGAACGGGTTAGCTTCGGGGTTCATGTAGTACAGACCGCTCTCTACCTCTGCGACAACTTTGAGTTCATGCTGTGCGCCGGTAAGGTTTGCCACGGGAACGTTTACGCAGAAGCGGACTGCATATTCGCCTCCTGCGCCTTTAACTGCGGCTTCGGTGTTCTCAAAGAAGTTTCCGAAAACGACCGGTCCGTCGTCGATCTGGTAACCGATCTTAAGGATCTCTTCCTCAAGGAATCCTGCCCAGCCTCTCATGCTGACTTCATTAATAGATCCGTCAGTTCCGTCGATCGTATCTTCGATCTCAAGTCTGTACGCGGTAACAGTACCGTCGCAGAGGATCTTTCCGTTACTCTTTATAGTATCGAAGGAGTAGCTCTTGGTCTCGGCTTCGTCATAATCCATGATCGCGATAGCGTACGGATCTTTGAACGGCTCGGGAGTAGGCTCGGGAGTAGGTGTAGGTGCGTCGGTAACAACAGGTGCGTCAGTCGCAGGAACCGCTGTCGGATCCGCGGGTGCATCGGTAGGATTATCAACAGGAGCAGTTGTAGGCTTGGTATCGTCTGCCGGTTTGGTGCAGCCTGCAAAAAGTGCGGCAGCCATAAGCACTACAAGTTAAACAGTAAGTATTTTTTTCACAAGAATTTACCTCCCAATCTTGTAATATCAGCAGAATTATACCATCTGCGCCATCTGCGCGCAACTATTTTTTCGCCGGGCTCTTTTCCTTATTCCGTGAACAATCGATTTGTTAATACCTGCTTTGCCGCTCATTTCCGTATTCAGGCGCTGTCTCTTCGCTTTCGGCAGCGCTGAAATCTATCATCCGTTATAGCAAATGCCCGGAAATCGCTGGTTTGCTATGACGGAAGCAGCGCCCTCCATAAAAAATGACCGAGTCTGGACTAGAGACGGCGCCTTCTGCTGTATCCCTTTTTCCTCATATCGCTGATTTGAGATACAGCAGGCACAAAAATCGCTCATTTTTGCTTTTGAGAAGTGCACCTCTTCCGACTTTACGGATGAAAAGGCGGAAACGGCTTTTTAAGCCGTAAAGTGTTACGTGCATTTTGAGGCAAACTGCCGCTTCTTGCCGCAATTCAATCGGTTAGCGATTGCTAATCAACCACGCTAAAGGCCAAATTACGGCAAAAACTGCCCGGGCTTCCGAAGCTAAAAATGAGCGACAAAGCGGAGTGAACGAATCACTTGTTCACGGAAACAGGAAAAGAGCTTTCGCTGTCACACGCCTTCTTGACCTCGGAGCGGCGCGCGGTATATAATTCTGTCACTACAGGCGGAACAGATGCGAAACGGATGCGTTCCGCTAAAAAACGACAGGAGCGGATAAAAATGAAAGAATTCAACAAACTGTGCAAGGAATTTGAGGAAATGGACGCCGAAAGGTATAACGAGATACTGGACGAATTGTCCTCGCGCATCATACCGGCACTTCAGTTCATTACCGACGACGGCATAAGGGGCGAAATGATATTCGCACGCTTCCTGATGGGCGCGATCGTATCCGACGGAAAATTGTCCGAAGACGAGTACCTGTTCATGGAGCCGATGCTTAAGCGCTTCTTCGGCGGCAGCGTTGATTTCGATTACTGCAAAACGCTCATCAAAGAAAACAAGACTATGGGAAAAGACCTCAAAAACGAGGTCGACTATATGGTCGACACGCTCGGACTTCTGTCGGACGACCTCAAGAACGACATCATCACAGTATGCCTGATGGTCTGCGCCGTTGACGGAAAAGTCTCAGCGAAAGAAAAGCGCTGGATCAAACAGCTGATCAGAGAGTAAAACCGTAAAATGAGTTTTAAGAATATACAGAAACTGATCCTTGCCTCCGGTTCGCCCAGGAGGCAGGAACTTATTGCGCACGCCGGGATCCCGTTCGGGACGATAAAGATAGATGCAAAAGAGCATACCTCCCGCACCGACCAGGAGAAAGCCGCAAGAGCGCTCGCGTTATCCAAAATGCGCGCCGCCCTGAAAACATATTTGCCCGGGCCGGGAGAAGTCATTGTCACCGCAGACACTTCGGTATGGGTCGACCGCACGGTATTCGGAAAGCCGCGCGATATTGACGAGGCCAGATCGATGCTCAGGACGATCTCCGGACGGTCGCACCAGGTCGTTACGGGCGTGTCGCTATGCTGTTTGTTAGATGAAAACGGCGGAGATAAACCAAACCTTAAGACCGTGACGTTTGACGAAGTGACCGACGTGCACGTCGCCGAACTCAGCGAAGACGAAATAGAAGAGTACGTGCTGAGCGGAGATCCGATGGATAAGGCAGGTGCGTACGGCATCCAGGGCGATTTTTCGGTACATATCAGCAGGCTCGAAGGAGACTATTTCAACGTGGTAGGTCTCCCCGTTGCCGCGCTTTACAGAGAACTTAAAAAACTTGACGCTATTTTGGAAAAGGAGAGATCCGTATGACAGTTAAGGAAGCACTTGAAAAACTCAGATCGTTTGAAGATACATCTTTCGCGCTCGGACACGCAGGAGGGATACTGAACTACGACGGTTCAACGATCGCACCGAAGCAGTCCGCTAAAGTTCGCGCACTTACGCAGGGAGAACTGTCGAGGATCTCGTACGAATTGACCACCGCACCCGAAACGGTCGAGATGATCGAAACGCTTAAAACAAACGAAAACGAACTCGATTTTGTCACGGCACGTAAAGCCAGCGAGCTTTACAGAGACCTTGACCATATGCGCCGCATACCGAAAGACCTGTTCGTGGAATACCAGAAGCTCTGCGTCGAATCCGACGCCGTATGGCACGAGGCGAAGGCGAACAATGATTACGCTTCGTTCAAGCCGTATCTGCAGAAGATGTTCGATATGTCCAGACAGATTGCTCTGTGCATCGAACCGGACAAGGACCCGTACGATACGCAGCTTAACGAGTTCGAACGCGGCCTCACGGCGGAAACGTGCGAAAAATTCTTTGCTACGCTCAAAGCGGGGATCGTGCCGCTGCTTCAGAAAGTCATAGCGTCGCCAAATCAGGTTCGCGAGCCGCTCCTTGAGGGTAATTTCCCGGTGACCGTGCAGCGCGAGTTTTCTGATTACATTATGCGCGTCATGGGCCTCGACCCTGAGCGCTCTATCATAGGCGAAACGGAACATCCTTTCACGACCGATTTTTCAAAATATGACGTCCGCATCACTACACATTACCACGAAGACGCTGTGCTGTCGTCAATGTATTCCGTTATCCACGAAGGCGGCCACGCGCTTTACGAGCTCAACATCGGTGACGATATAACGACGTCCTGCCTCGGCGGGGGCGTGTCGATGGCAATGCACGAATCACAGTCGCGCTTCTACGAGAACATAATAGGGCGCAGCCGTGAATTCTGCGGCGTGATCCTGCCCTGGCTCACCGAACACTTCCCCGCTCAGCTTTCGGGCCTTACGCAGGACAGGCTCTACAGGGCGGTCAACGCATCTGCTCCTTCCCTCATCCGCACCGAAGCGGACGAACTCACTTATTGCCTCCATATTATGGTGCGCTTCGAGCTTGAGCGCATGATGTACGCCGGAACGATCACCGCGGACGACCTGCCGCACGAATGGAACAGACTGTACAAAGAATATCTGGGCATTGACGTACCTGACGATAAGCGCGGCGTACTGCAGGATTCGCACTGGTCGTTCGGAGCAATAGGTTATTTCCCGTCTTACGCGATCGGTTCCGCGTACGGAGCACAATACCTTGAAGAGATGAACAAGAGCTTCGACGTTTTCGCTGCCGTCGCTGCCGGCGACTTCTCCCCTATTTCCGACTGGTTCCGCGAGCGCATCTGGAAATACGGAAAGCTCTACGATCCGTCCGACCTGTTTAAGAAGGTCTGCGGCGAATTCCGCCCCGAAGTTTACGTAAAATATCTCGAGGACAAATTCAGCGGGATATACGGTCTCACCTGACGATCCGGCTGCGTAAAATTTATGAAGTATTCGGCAGATAATCCGTGGATAGCGGAACGCGAAGCGACGCTCTGCACGTGGAAATTCGATTACAACAGAGGCTACGTGGGCAATATGTCCGTGTCGCTCGTCAATGATTTTATGACGTTGTCGGCCAGGCAGATCACCAGTTATGCCCTTATGATAAAAGCGTGCGGTTTCACAGGCATCCAGGTGATGGATATCTGCGCAGCGTGGCGCGCGAACGGTTCGTGGGAGAATGTTCACGATAAGTTCAAGCTGCTCGCAGACGCGTGCCATGCAAACGGGCTCAATTTCACAGTCTGGTGCTGGGCAGCTGAATTCTCCGGCCACGGCTGGACCGAACCAGACGCCGTATACCGGAACTCCGATCCGTCGAAACCCGCGTGCGAAGACCCGCGAGTCCTCAGCCTTTTCAACAAATATTACGACATATACGCAGACCTTGCCCCGTACGCCGACCGCGTGATCGCGCACTTCTTTGACCCCGGAAACCTCACTGACATGACGAGCATAATCTATTTCATCAAATTGCTCGCGTCGAAATTCAGGGCTAAAAATCCGGATATAAAGATTGCCGTCGATACGTGGGGTTCTCCCGCTGATTACCCTCAGGCGCTTATCGACGCAGGTATGAAAGACGTAATGCTGATGGAACTGCCGTTCCTTCCCGTCTGGCGCGAACAGGGCAAGCGCGCTTCTTTCCGCGAAGGCATCAAAAAGCTAGGCTGCGGCCTGGGCGTGTGGGGATGGTACACAGCGGATATGGAAATAGATCAGCTCGCTTCTATGACGGTCAACGGGCGCGTCCTTAAGGATGTTCTTTCTCAGACGCGCGCTCAGGCGGATAACGTCCTTGTCCCCTCTTACTGGAGCGAGACCGATTCTTACCACGTGCTCAATTTCTTCTCTCTCTACGCCGCGGGGCACCTGCTTATTGATCCGGACGATGACCCGGACAGTCTCCTTATCGAAAGCGCCGCGCTGATCACAGGGAACGTCGGCGAGGATACCGCGCGCCTCGTTAAAGTGCTGGAATTTATCCGCGATGCAAGGAGCGGAGACAGCTGGGACAGCTACTGGTGGACCGAACCGGGGTACGTCTTAACGAACTACGATCACGAAAATATATTGTCGCGCTCTGATGGCGTGATCCTGGCCCTCAGCGAGCTTTTAGCGCGTCCCGAGCCGGACAAAGGTATTCCTTTCCCCCTTAAGCGAAAACAGCTTTACAAGCTGATCATGCCGCATATTTACCAGATCAGGCAGTATGCGGATTTTTGCCGCGGCCTTGAGGAACTTAAACAGCTTCACGAGCGCGGTTCGGACAATGAAGTTCTTTCTCTTAAGGTTTCAGAGCTTTCCGCCATGTGCGAGATACCGGAGTACAACTGCGTTACCGGCATGTGGGGTCAATTCGAAGCCCGGGCCGCTTTCGAGCGCCTTGACGCCTTCTGTATAAAAAACGGGCTTGCGAGACCATCCCGCAGCCCGTCTGTCAGATTCAAATTCAAGCGCCGCATCATCGACCGCCTCACCGTGAGCCAGCGCGGCATAAATGAGCCGGTCATCGTCGATCCTTCTTTTTACGAAGTCGGTCTGACCGGCCCGGAATTCCTCAGGTCACTTATGGATGAGCTTACGTGCGAAGGCGTGCTTTCAAAAACGCCCGGGGGCATGTATTATCTTTCGGACTGGGAAAGCAGCCGATTCGATTTTTCTATGTAACTTTACACAGAGCTTTGTCATTTGCACTCATAGATCTTTTTATTGACAACGTTCTCGAGATACTCCTGGCGGGCGCTCCTTACCGACGACAGCACGTCACCGCGGGAAAGCGCATAATCCGAAAGCTCCTCGATCACTGCCTCTCCCGATCTGATCCTGCTTCCGATCCCCGTATTCCACGAATCGTAGCGGCTTTTCACGAAATCATCGAGTTCTCCTCCCCTTATGATCGCATCCGCCGCGAGCAGGCCGTGCGCGAACGTATCCATTCCAAGAATGTATCCGTCAAGCATATCTTCAAGGCTGCACGATCCGCGTCTGATCTTTGCGTCGAAGTTAAGTCCGCCGTTCGTGAATCCGCCCGCTTTCAGCACTTCGAGCATGCAAAGCGTCGCATCGTATACGTCAAACGGGAATTCGTCGGTATCCCAGCCGAGCAGCATATCTCCCTGGTTCGCGTCAATGGAGCCGAACACTCCGTTTATGCGCGCGGTGGCAAGTTCGTGCTGGAACGTGTGGCCCGCTAAAGTCGCGTGGTTCGCTTCGATATTAAGCTTGAAATCATTAAGCAGGTCGTACTTGCGCAAAAAGCCGATAACTGTCGCGGCGTCAAAGTCGTACTGGTGCTTCGTCGGTTCCTTCGGCTTGGGTTCAATGTAGAAATCGCCCTTGAAACCGATCCTGCGGCCGTACTCGACAGCCATTGTCAGGAGCCTCGCCATATTCTCCTGCTCGAGAGCCATATCAGTGTTCAAAAGCGTCTCGTAGCCTTCGCGCCCGCCCCAGAAAACGTAACCGCTTCCGCCGAGTTTGACCGTAATTTCGATCGCTTTCTTCACCTGGGCGGCAGCAAAAGCAAAAACGTCTGCGGAAGGAGCCGTGCCCGCACCGTGCATGTAGCGCGGATTGTTGAACAGATTCGCCGTGCCCCATAAGAGCTTCTTTCCGCCCTTAGCCATTATATCTCCGAGGTAATCGCTGAGCTCGTCAAGGTTCCTGTTCGTCTCGGAAAGCGACTTTCCTTCCGGGGCAATATCGCGGTCGTGGAAGCAGTAGTATTCGATTCCCAGAAGATCCGTGAACTCTGCCGCAGCCTCCGCTTTCCGCCTGTAGATATCCTCCGGGGACGTGCCTCCGAACGTTTTTCCGAGCACACCGGTCCCGAACATATCTGCTCCCTCGGCCACGAACGTATGCCAGTACGACGCGGCAAATCTGAGATGGTCTTTCATCTTTTTCCCCTGTACGACGCGTTCGGGATCATACCAGAGAAACTCTCTTTGCGCGCCGCTTTTGAACGTGATCTTTTCAGAATTGAAATACTTCATTTAAAGCACCTCCGTATCGTTTTTTCCGCTGTTATTATACTCTCCGGATGCACACAGGCAAAGCGGGAATATGTTTTCAGCTGCATCTGAATTTGTATTCAAAGCTCAGTCTTCCCATCGGAAGCGAGCGGCCCGTGCAATAGTAGTCCATAATGTCTGCCGGGTTTTCCACACCGTCCGCGACCTTGAAGTATATCCTGACCGCATCGGCTCCGGACGGATCGATTCCGATCGAAGAAAGCGGCACCATATATGTCACCGCGTTTCCGTCAACGCAGAATTCGGCGTTCCCGGTTTTTTTACCGTTCTGCTCAGCGTCAAGTTTTTCGACGTAAGCCCTGCCGCTTTCCGTGCCTTCACGCTTGCGGCCGACAACGAATTCGTACGATTCCCAGCCTTTATCTTCCGGCTTTCCGGTGCCTATAAACAGATTCATCCAGGAAGACCCGCCGGTGATATTGACCGCGCCGTCACACTCGATGCGGAAATACAGATTTTCGCTGTCGTTCGTAAGCCGCACGGAAACGATGTTATTGTCCGCAGCCGGAACGGTATAGTGCACCGTCTCGGCACCACCGGAATAATCGCGCGGAGTATTGTCGCTGCCGACACGGCGGTACACGGCTTTCACGTCATCCCACTGAGCGGCCCCGCCCGAAATATCTATCGTCCTGTAAGCATTGTCCGGAACGGTGCCCTCGGAAGATTCATATTTGTATCTGCGTATATTCGTAATCATCTGGATAAAGTACGCGTCCTCATACCCGCCCTTCATAGGCTCGATATCGCGCGAATACTCCATATCAACGTTATCGCAGAGCATATACTCTCCGTCGTACAGCTGCTTGTAAGCTATCCACTCGTTCCAGCCCGTGACCATTATGATCTCAGGCTGAGGATCGGACGAATGGACCGTCTCCCATTCCGACTGGAAGAACGTGCCGCGGTAGATATCTTCGTGTTTGTTCTTTCCGGTCTGAACGTCGTAGCCCCTTCCCCAGTTACACCAGTTCTCGCGCGTCAATGAAAAGCTGAACGGCACCATCGGGTGTGTGGCAACGGATACGTTCATCGTGTTTCCGTTGAGCGGCTGCGGGTAGACCCATTCGGTGTACGGGAACGATTCGGCGTAGTGGAAATCGTTTGGCCAGCACGCTTCTTTTACGTAAAAGAAATCCTGGAGTTCCTGCGGAAGATCGCCCGGATCGTAGCCGTTGTCCCCGCGGCTCTTCGCCTCGCGCCTGTCCTTGAGCGCGGTCGTGTACCCTATTATCATCGGCCTTCCGTCGATCCTGTACCAGGAATCCGGATACCGTTCGGTGCTGTAAAACGTATTGTAAATGAGTTTTATCGTCTGGATCGAGCGGCTGTGCGTATAGAATGCCACCTGCGGCGCGTCCCATCCTTCGCTTCTGAGCTCGTGGCTGATCTCCATCACGGTCAATGCCACTTTTTCGTATATCAGGCAGTTCGTGGTGTCAAATATGACGAAGTCCACTCCCGCTTCCGTGAGGAGCTCCATGTGTCTGCGGATTATCCACCTGTCGGCGCTGTTGTAGTAGCCGTACAGCGGTTCCGCCCACCAGTGAGCCTGTCCGTTCGGGCTGATCTCTCCTCCCTCTTCGTGGAAAACGATATCTTTCCCGTACGTTTCGATTATTTTCGACACGTCGTATATGTCGCTGGCATAAGGCTGTCCGAGCCATAAGAAGTAGAAAATGCCTACGTCGCGGTCCGCCTTCCTGCCCGAAGCAGCCTCGACGGTCCTGCCGTATTTGTCAAAACCTACGATGTTGTAATTGTTATATCCGTTCTCGTAAATGTCCACCGTTTCAAGTTCTCCCCTGATCAGTTTTTCGCGTTCGCGGCGAAGTTGTCCGGCTTTATCTGCTGTGCAGGACGACAGTCCCGAAACGAGCGAAAGTGCAAAAAAAGCGGTCAGGAGCATTGACGTTATCCGTGTAAGCCTGCCTGAGCCGCGTGCGCCATCCGTCATTTTTCAAGCCTCCGGTTTCGTTTTTCTCTTATTTCCTTCCTGAGCCCTACGCACAGGTACGCCGTGAGCAGCACGAATACACCGCCCGCGAACGTGAACTTCGCCACGTAAGGAATGTCAAGAGGCGTGAAGAAGCTCTCTATTATTGCTGAAGGTATGAGGAAAAGTACGCACATCAGCATAAATTTAAGCGATTTTTTACCCGCTTCGATAAGCGCGGTCTTTCTGGTGAGTTTTCCGGGGCGCAATATCGCGAGAGCTATCATGAATCCCGCCGCTCCGGAGAGGAATATCGAGAACAGTTCCGTAACTCCGTGCGGTACGATGAGCGACCAGAAGAACGCTCCAGACCCTTTATAGGCATAGTACGCCCCTAAGGTGCCTATAATGATGCCGTTGCTTATCAGCATGTAGAGCGTAAATATACCGAGCGTCAGGCCGCCTGCGAAAGCCTGTAGGCACACGAAGATATTATTCGTGCCTATATAAGACCCCTGCACTCCGGCCATAGAAGCGCTGAAGTCGTCGTAATTTCCCTCTTCCCTAAGATTCATAAGCGTGAATTCGTCAACGAACGCAAGTGCGTTCCGTTCATCCACGCTCACGTACGCGTACGAAATGAGGGCAGGGATAACGAAAGCGAGCAGGGCGAGAAGGAATATTTTAAACTCCGAGCGGAACAGCGCCGGGAACCCTTTCGCGATAAAGCGGAAAAATTTAGAGGGATGCATCTCGGTCTTCGTATAAATGACCGCGTGGGCGTTGCCGGCAAGCCTGTTCAGGTATTCGGACGTCTGCGTGTCGCCGTAGAAAGTGCGGCTGTACGCCAGGTGGTTCGCGGTCTGGTTATACAGTTCGATATAGTGGTCAACTCTTTCGCGCGTGAGCGATGATGATTTGAAGCTGTTGCGGAATCTGCTCATGTGGCGGTTGAAATACGCCGTTTCGGATTCAAGCTCACGCCACGTCGCACTGTGAAGGTCAATAAATTCGCGTTCAGTTATTGACGCCATTTGCGCCGCCTCCTCCCGCCTGATTCCACAGTATCGCGTGGTAGTTGTAAGTATCCTGAATATACCGTATATTTTTTGCCTTGTACATCTCTTTCGGCACGGCCGAGCCGCTCTTTTTGAGCAGCATAACCGCGACCTTCTGGTCATATTCGTCTTTGGCAACGTACTGATTCCGCTTGAACATGTATTCTTTCAGCCATATCGTTTCGCCGAGCGTCAGGAATCCGCCGGGAGGGACGATATCGTACATAGACTTCACTTCGTCGTTGACCGCGTCGCTGACCTGCCCCTCATCGAGCGTTCCGGAAGCGGCTGCAGCTGCGGCTTCGCCTACTTCCCCGCTATTGACCAGCGCTGCTTTTTCTGCCTCGCGCCTCATGCGTTCCTTCATTTCCTTAAGGAAATCGTCCGCTTCCTTCTGCGCGTTTTCGAGCGCTTCGGCACCGGACATATAATCTGTTACCGCATTCTCTTTTTCAGGCACATCCGCCAGGACCGGGAGTTCGAAGCCGGTCAGTTTTCTGATCTTTATCACCATCGTGCCTGCCGCCATATCTCCGAGCCGCTGCGCTTTTTTAGAGCATACCGCGACAATTCCGTCGATCAGTTCTCCGCCCGGAATCAGGTGGAAAAATCTGAGTACGTTGCGGACAACGATCTGCGACGTTCTGGGCGCTTCTCCGCTTACGGATACGACCGCGAGACCCATTGCCTTCTTACCGGGCGTTCTGCCGCGCATAAACAACTCGAAAATTACGTAATAAATTACGCGCAGGAAATAGATCGAAATGTATATGATCATGATGACCATTGCCAGGCTGCTCAGGAATTCCGCGGACGCAAAGATATCTTCGCCGCTTTTGATTATGTCCCTCAGCCACGCATAATACAGCACGAATGCCACGATCAGCCACACACCGATGCGCACGAGCAGATCAATAACGAACGCGGAGTACCTGCTGGCAATACCTGCGTTTTCATAATAAAGAGATACGTTTTCATGCGTGGAAATATTGGTGAAGTGTTCCGGTCTTACGCCGCACTGATCGCGGCCGGCGTCCTGCGAAGGGTGACCGAACGGCACATATTCAACTTCTTCCCTGAATCCCTTTTTCATTTCTCTCACCGATGCATTAAAGAATTCCCTGTTTTTTAATATTAAGATACGCCGAAACGGCCGTCAGCGAAAGCTGGTCCGGCTGAGTGTCGTAGTTCAGGATACCCGCTCCGGTCAATATTTCGCTTATCTTTTTTCTGTCCATCACATATTTCAGCGCGGCCGAACGCATGTACGCGTCATCCGTGCCGTTTCCGGCGGCAATATCTGCCGGTCTCGGGTCTCCTATCGTCAGTGCGCAGACGAGGTGTCTCCCTAAATGCTTCCTGACAGCGGTCACGAACCTTACCGCTTCCTCTTCGTTGAATAGCTGCGTGAACACGAATATCAGCGACCTGCGCTTAACGGAAGAAGCAAAAGCAGCCATCGCGTTGTCGTAATCCGCCGCGTTTTCATCGCTCTCAACTCCGTAGAGCTTGTCGGCGATCATTTCGAACTGGGCGGGACCTTTGTCCGCATGTATAAAGTGCGTAACTTCCGCGGAGAACAGTTCCATTCCGAAGTTATCTCCGCCGCGGATGCAGTAATCGGCCAGCAGGAACGAAGCGTTGATGCCGTAGTCAAGTATCAGCACGTCGTTGTAGACCGTGTTCATCACGCGGCTCGAATCGAGCATCGCGTAGATGTACTGGTTGCGCTCCGGAACGTATGTATTGACCATGAGCTCGCCTGAACGGGCCGTTGCCGCCCAGTTGATGAAGCGGTAATTATCGCCCGGAACGTACTGCCTGAGGCTGCTGAACTCGCCTCCGTCGGAGTTTGCCCGCACGCGCCTTAGACCGAGGCTGAACAGGCTCGCGGAGAGCGCGGATATGCCGTAATCGGTCAGGTCGCGCATGTTGGGATAAACTCTGTACGACCTTCCGTCCGGGTATTTCGCGGTGCGCCTGATGAGCCCGAGGACACCCGGATAACGGATATTTATGCACGGGAAGCTGTATTTTCCTCTCTTTACGGGCTTGATCTCGTAACTGTACGTTTCTTCGGTGTGAGGCGCGATTTCCTTCTCCCCGTCCGAGGCGCCGCGTACGAAGTATTCGGGAACGTCGTCACGGACTTCGATCTTCAGCGGAACGTCTGACGTGTTGCGGACGGTTATGCTCGCCTTATGCGTGTGGCCCAGCGACATCCTCTCCTCAAGTTCGCGGTCGGGAATGATCTTTTTAGGCCCCGGAGTAGCAATAATGTCGTAAATCACTAGCGCGAGGACAATAACATTCACAAGCACGCAGGCGGCGATAGCGTAAAACTTACCACCCGCGAGCCCGGCGGCCAATATGATGCCGGCGCTTATTACCAGCAGCAGTGCAAGCCTCTTAGTCAAGCCCATCAGCGCGGTATTTCCACCTTTCTGATAACGTTCATGAGAGCATTGTCAACGTTCAGTCCCGATGCTCCCGCTTCGGGGCGGAGCAGCACGCGGTGTCTGAGTACCGGCAGCGCTATGTCGACAACATCTTCCGGCAACACGTAGTCTCTTCCGTTCATTGCCGCCGCCGTCCGCGCGCAGAGCAGGAGCGCGATCGACGCTCTGGGCGATGCTCCGAGCATGATCTGGAGCGACTGGCGCGTGGCAAACGTTATGCCTGTTATGTAGTGAAGCACTCCGTCTTCCACGTTAACAGCGGCGATCTCTTTGCGGCATTCTTCGAGTTCTTCCGGAGTGATCACAGCCGTGAGTTCCTCCGCTCTCGCATGGGCGCCGATGAAGTTTCCGCGGTATCCGCTGATAAGGATGTCTTCGTTCTCGCGTGAGATGTAGTTTACGTACAGCTTCATCAGGAAACGGTCAAGCTGCGCTTCGGGGAGCGGGTACGTGCCTTCGTATTCGAGCGGGTTCTGCGTCGCGATCACGAAGAACGGCGAGGGCAATTGCATCGTTGTGCCGTCGATCGTTACCGATCTTTCCTCCATCGCCTCGAGCAGCGCCGACTGCGTCTTGGGAGGCGTGCGGTTGATCTCGTCAGCGAGCAGTATGTTCGTGAATACGGGGCCTTTTTTCAGATAAAACTCCGCTTCTTTCGCGTTGAAAACGTTTGTGCCGATTATGTCCGACGGCATCAGATCCGGCGTGAACTGCACTCTCTTGTAATCGGCGCGCACCGCCCTGGCGAGCGCTTTCGCGGTCAGCGTTTTTCCGAGTCCCGGAACGCCTTCCATGAGCACATGGCCTCCGGATAAAAAGGCTATGAGCAGGTGCCTCAGGAAGTCTTCCTGACCTATGACCACTTTGGATAGTTCTTCGATTATCTGCCTGGATTTCTGTTCAACTGTCATTGTAACCGTTCCTTCCGTATTTTGTCGATTTTACGTATATATGATTCCAATTCTTTGTCCGTAAAGCGTATGCTTCCGGCGTTATTGTAAAGTCCGACGAGCTCTTCCAGCCCGCATGAATTGAATTGACCCGATGCGATCGCTGCATCCGCGGTTTCAGATAATGGCGTACCTGCGGGAAGCCCGAGTAAAACGGCAACATCTTCCATCAGCGCTTCCATATGTATCTTAAAGCCAATGCTTCCGGACCCGGTGCGTTTGTAGAGTTTCGCGGTGGCGGCAATATGTTCCGTCTCGTCGCGTTTTTCTTCCACTCCTGCTTTTTCCGGAGCTCCGAACCGCTGTCCCGCACTGATAAAGTATACGACGGTGGCGATGGCCAGTTCCAGAACGCACAGCACGAATCCGTATCCCAGAATGTCAGGTACGGGATTCGACTGGACGCCTGAATAGTATTCGTCGAATACGACCTTTTTAATGTTTTTCTCATTGCACATCCGCTCGAGCGCCACTAAAAGCTTAGCCCCGAACGATTTGCTGCTTTTCATCGGTTCGTTTCTGAGCTCGTTAACGCGGTTGTTAAAGTATACCATTCCTTCGCCGTATTTCAGGCCCAGGCCCAGCGTTTCGTCGATCTCGAGTCCGAGGTCGCCGCCGATCTCGGCAACAGAAGGAAACATTGCCGTTCCGGATGTTTTTCGTATTACGGCGCTGAGGGCAGCTTCGCCCGGTTCCACCGCGGTTTCGCCCGGTTCCGTCCCGGATTCTTCCGTATCGATGATCCCAAATGATTCGGCAAACGAATATGCTGCCTGCCACATGAATTCGTTTGTCGTGATAAATATAAATATGCCTCCGCTTTTAACGTATCGCTGTATGTTGTCAATTTCCGACGGAGAGAACTCGCTGTAATTGTCCGCGGTGCATATTGCGATCGATTTTTCCGGAAGGAAGCGCGCTATTTTTGTATGCCGCTCGACTTTTACTCCGGAGTGTTCGGCAAGGTATATTTCGGCGGAGAGGTAGATGGCTTTGAGGCCATCGTCATCAGTGCCGTAGGTGTTTTTCGAATCGGCATTGTCAGTCGCCACGAACAGCTTGTCGAGAACGGCCAGGAGTATTATCACGGCGAGAAAGATGAGTACTATCCGGAGGATTATCCGTCCGGGGCTGCGCTTCGGTTTTCCGGTGTACGACGCCTTTTCGCCTGTTTCGCCGGCGGCTGAGGAGGATCTGTCGAGGTTTTCGTCACTCATCCTGATTCTCACCTGCCTTCCCGGCTGAATCAGCTTTTTCCAGGATCGCCGTCCTGTTTTCAAAGAACCGGTCAAGTTCCCCGCTTCCGAGTGCTTTTCCGCCGTACCATACGCGGTTAAACGTGTCGAAGAACGGTTTTACGAGCGCCATGTCTGCTTTGGACGACGTCTGGGCTTCCCGTAAGTAGCTGCGGTTCGTTTTGTAGCGCGCTATCTTTATGATCTCGCGTTTGTTCATTTCGGTGAGCAGGTTGATGAACAGGTATCTGAACGACAGCCTTGTCTGCCCTTCCGCTCTGTATTTTTCGGCAAGCGCGAGTGCCGCGTCCGGGTTTTGCGAGTATTCGGCCAGTTCGCGATCTTCCGCCGCGGCAAGCTTTTTGCGTTTTCCGTGTTTGAGCAGTTTTATGACGAGGATCGTCAGTGCGATTATCGCGGCGATGATGAGGACAACGACGATGATCTTTGCTGCCGTTTTGGCTCCTTTTGCGTCTCCGCTTTCGCCGAAGCTTATGTGCAGGCGCGAGAACAGCTTGTCGAGCCATTCGCTTATTGCCCTCATTATCTTATTGAAGAATTCGCTGATCTTATCGAGTATTTCCTTGAGCCACTCGAGATTGACCTGCCGCTTTTCGCCGCGGTTGAATTCTTTGCCCGAAAGCACGCGTTCGATCGTTTCTTCGGCGCTTGAGTAATTGTAGCTCATACGTCATGCTCCTTAAGATACGATACGATTTTCATCTCGTTTTGCAGCGCGTCCGTTTCGGGCATGTCGTGCATGTACGAGAACGTGACGGCAATTGCGATGAGGAATGCTCCGAGTCCGGCGAATACGGACAATACGGCGTTGATGATCATTACCAGTATGTTGCTGGTGAACATGTTGAGGACTTCGAGTGCCGTTACTGCGCTGCTGATCCCGGCTGTGACGAGCGCGCCGACAAAGTAGATGCAGAACAGGCGGCGGACTTTTCCTTTGGTGGCTTTCCATGATGCTCCGAGCGCGGCGAATACGTTTTTGTTTTGTATTACCGCGAATTGGGGCATGTATGCGAATCTGAGCATGAAGTAAATTATTACTGCGGCCGCGGCGAGCATGATCAAAATTAATCCGATCGCGATCCATGCGTAGTCTTTGTCGGAAATGTTCGTATTTAATACTATGCCGGAAATGATGGCGGAGAATCCGGTTTCGATCAGCATGAATACCAGGAATACTGCCGTGCCTGCTATGATCGAGTATATTAAGTTTTGCAGCAGTAGCCAGAATCCTCTGCTGAGGCGTTTTCCGAGCCTGGGTCTGTCTCCGAATACGGTGTATCTGTATGATGAGTATATGAATGCGCCGTTTATGACGTGGATGAATATGCCATAGTATAGCATCATGAGGAATCCGCCGATGAATATGAGCGCAACGAGCCCGAATACCGCGAATGCGTCGTCGTACACGTCGTATATCAGATTTCCGAGTACCGTCTGGTTAAGCATCATTCTGATCGCCAGTACGAACGGTACGTGGAAAAATAAAAGCATCGGGATAAGCGTCTTATACTCTCTTCTGGCGTATGTAAACGCATAATCTACGCAGTCCGATGCTCTGATTTTCTTCTTCGTCCAGCCTTCGTTCATCTTGCCCTCCGCCTTTCTGGGATTATACCCCCCCGAGGCTCCTTCTGTCAACGGGAGCGGCGCGGGACAGGGGACAGGCGTGTGTACGGCAGGGGCTCAGAGGCATAGGGCGGGACAGGGGACAGGTCATTGTCCGCGCCTAAATCCAGGAAAATTGCTAAAAGCGCGCCTTTAAAAAGCAAGAAGCGTAAAAAATACTGCGGACAATGA
>JAGADO010000006.1 GCA_017613535.1 Clostridia bacterium
AAATGGATAAAACGATCAGCGTTCTTAAGGATCAGATGAATACCGTCCGCGCAGGCAGGGCGAACCCCGCGATCCTCGACAGGATCACTGTTTCGTATTACGGTACTGAAACTCCGATCAACCAGATAGCCGGTATTGCCGTACCTGAGGCCAGACTGCTTGTCATCACTCCCTGGGACGGTTCGGCTCTGAAAGAGATCGAAAAAGCGATACAGAAGTCAGACATCGGGATAAATCCCCAGAACGACGGTAAAGCTATCAAACTTATTTTCCCTCCGCTTACCGAAGAGCGCAGAATACAGCTTACTAAACTGACCAAGACGTACGGAGAGGATGCTAAAACGGCCATCAGAAACATTCGCCGCGATGCCATCGAATTCTTCAAGAATCAGAAGAAGAAATCTCTGATCACGGAAGACGAGCAGAAAGACAGCGAGAAAGAGATCCAAAACTTCACCGATAAGCACATCACCGAAGTGGATAAGGTCGTTGCCGGTAAAGATAAAGAGCTGATGGAGATCTGACCATGGCGGATATATTCCGCGCCGTACCGGATCCCGCAGACGAACTGTCGGGAAAGACGGCTGACGGCGAAAAGAAAAAGATTAATTCCGATGGCGGGGCGCCTTCTGAGGTGCCGCGCCATATTGCGGTTATACCGGACGGAAACAGGCGCTGGGCGCGCAAACGCCTGCTGCCTGCCGCTGCAGGGCATAAGGCCGGTGTGGAGGCGTTCAGGAAGCTGCTCGCTCACTGTACGGATATAGGCGTTAAATATGTTACTTTTTACGCATTTTCGACAGAGAACTGGAAGCGGTCGCAGGCAGAGGTCGGAGCACTGATGAAACTGCTCCTCGAAAAACTGCTTGACGTCGAAAAACAGATGGGCAGCTACAGGGACAGAGTGCGGTTCGTGATAGTAGGCGACAGAAGCGAACTGACGCCCGAACTTGTAAAAGCGATAGAAGAGACAGAGCGCAAGACTGCCGGGAATAAAGACCTTACAGCTGCCGTATGCATCAATTACGGCGGGCGCAGCGAGATCGTCCATGCGGCCAGGGAACTTGCACGAAAAGTTAAAGAAGGGGAGCTCGAACCTGAAGAGATCGACGAAAAAGCATTGTCGGGAGCGCTCTATGCAGATATGCCTGATCCCGATCTGATCATCCGCACCAGCGGAGAACTCAGGCTGAGCAATTTCCTGCTCTGGCAGTCAGCGTATTCGGAACTCTATTTTTCCGACCTGCTCTGGCCCGATTTCGACGAAGCGGAGCTCGATAAGGCTGTGGAGGCGTTCGCGGCCAGGAAGCGCAGATACGGAAGCTGAGATAAGCCGGAAACTGAAGTAAAACGGAAACTGAGGTAAGACGGAAGCAGAAAGGACAATATCCTGATGAGGAAGCAAAGAGTTATATCCGCGATCATACTGCTGACAATATCGATCACCGCCACTGTCCTTGGCGGTTACGTGCTCGGGGCACTTGTGTTCCTGTTCATTTGCGCGGGCCTTTTCGAAATATTCAGAGCGTTTGAAAAAGCAGGCCTTAAGCCTATAAAAATACCTGGTTTCTGTTTCGCGGCTATATTCGCGCTCGAGGTCATATTCCGCTCTCCCGACATTTTCCACATCTACCTGCCTCTTAAGACGGACGTGTGGCAGACCGCTGCAGATATTGACGCCGGACAGACCGACAGATTCAGCTGGAGCGCGCCGCTGTTCGTGCTGATAATTCTGGCTATATTGACCGTAATGGTCTTCAAACACAAAAAATACACGCCTGTTGACGCGGCAGTG
Organism: Clostridia bacterium; assembly: GCA_017613535.1. Lineage (GTDB taxonomy): Bacteria > Bacillota > Clostridia > UBA1212 > UBA1255 > UBA1255. Next base: position 1,796 of record JAGADO010000006.1, read on the forward strand.
ACCGTGTTCGGCGGAATGTACGTTACGGTACTCACCAGCTTCGCTTTCTCGCTGAGAGAACTTGACGGCGGAAAGGGAGGCCTGTACATATTCCTGATCGCGTTGCTGACGGACGTCGCCGCCGATACAGCGGCGTACGAGATCGGGTCGCGCATCGGAAAACACAAGCTCATTCCTGCGGTCAGTCCCAAAAAATCCGTAGAAGGCAGCATAGCGGCGTTCGGAGGATCCATTCTGGCTTCGCTGATCCTGGGCGTTCTTTTCATCTATACCGGATGGTTTACGAAACTCGCGCTCTACTGGTATCCGGTGATCGGCCTTGCAGCCGGTTTCCTTTCACAGGTGGGCGACCTGGCCGCTTCGATGATAAAAAGGCACGCGGGAATAAAGGATTTCAGCAATCTTATACCGGGGCACGGAGGAATTCTCGACAGGCTCGACAGCCTGATATTCATCTTCCCGGTGGTATATTATTTTATCAGACTTGTAATGTGAGGCATGCGCCGCGTTCCGGCAAAGGGCAAGATTCGTTTGTATGGCAAAGACAGTTGGTATTCTGGGCTCTACGGGGTCAATAGGCACTCAGACGCTTTCGGTTATTCGCGAACTTAATTCGCGCCCTGAAAGCGCCTTCAATCCTCATTATACCGTTAAAGCGCTGTCGTGCGGTGCGAATATTGATCTTTTAATGCGCCAGATCGATGAATTCTCACCCGAGACCGTATGTGTTTCGGACGGTGACAGCGCAAAAATACTGCGCAAAAAATACAGAAAACTTAATGTGCTTTCCGGAGAAGATGGCCTTATAAGCATGGCTGGGGAGAAAACCGACATGCTCGTTACGGCGATAACGGGAATGCGCGGCCTCAGACCGACTTTGAAAGCGATAGAGTCAGGCACGGATATAGCGCTGGCGAACAAGGAAACGCTCGTTGCCGCCGGTGAGATAGTGATGAAGCGCGCTAAAGAGAAAAAAGTGCGGATCATTCCGGTCGACAGCGAACATTCCGCCGTATTTCAGTGCCTTAAAAGCACGTTTAAAGGCGGAAAAAGATCAGTCGGGCGGATAATATTGACCGCTTCCGGAGGCCCGTTCAGAACGTTCTCCGAAAAGCAGCTCTTATCCGTAACGGCTGAAGATGCGCTCAACCATCCCACGTGGAAGATGGGCGGAAAAATAACCGTGGATTGTGCCACGATGATGAATAAGGGGCTCGAAGTGATCGAAGCGATGCATCTGTTCGGGATGGCACCGGATAAGATCGACGTCGTAGTCCATCCTCAGAGCATCATCCACTCAATGGTCGAATTTACCGACGGAAGCGTCATCGCGCAGCTCGGTCTGCCGGATATGAAAACGCCTATCGAACTTGCTCTGACATACCCGCACAGGGGGCTGTCGGACCGCGATAGGCTCGATCTTACGCAGCTCGGAGGCCTCACGTTTGAAAAACCGCGCACTGACGTATTCAGGTGTCTCTCGCTCGCTTACGACGCGGCGAAAAAGGGGGGCGTTATGCCCGCAGTGCTGAACGGAGCGAATGAAGAGGCGGTCGAATTGTTCCTCGGCGGAAAGATAGGATTCTGCGACATTGCCCGGCTCGTGGAGGGGGCAATGAGTGATCGTATTTCCGGAGGTGTATGCGCCGCCGGGCCTGATCTGGATGCTGTCCTCGAGGCAGACGGTCGGGCAAGAGATTACGTAAGGAGGTCAGTGAATTGTCCGTAGTGATCAGCATACTTATCATGATATTCATCCTCAGCATCCTCGTAGTGGTGCACGAATGGGGACATTTTATAGTTGCCCGCATCTTTAAAGTGAAGGTCAACGAATTTTCGATCTTCATGGGTCCTAAGCTGTTCCAGCGCACGACGAAGAAGACCGGTATGAAGTTTTCTATTCGCGCGCTTCCTTTCGGAGGTTACTGTGCGCTCGAAGGGGAGCTCCCGGACGAAGAAGAAGGCGGCGAAACTGGCGCTCCTGCCGAAGCGAACGGCGAAAGCGATGCCGAAGTGGCTGCCGAAGAAACCGCGGAAAGCAAAGTGTCCGTCAAAGACGGCAGCGGCAGCTTCTTCAAAAAGCCCTGGTACATCCGCGCTCTCGTGCTGGTCGCAGGCGTAACGATGAACTACCTGCTCGCACTGCTTATCGTAGCGATAATTTTCGCGTTCAACGGATACGATACGCGCTATGTCAGCGCCGTCAGTGAAGACGCTCCGGCCACTATTGCGGGCATTCAGGAAGGCGACGAAGTGCTGAAATTCAACGGCATGAACATCACTACGCCCGTAGATTACTCGCTTTACACGTACGTGAGCGTTCCGGAAAACACCACGTTTACCGTCCGCAAAAAAGACGGTACGAAGCTAAAATACGGTTTTGAAAAAGATATAAAGATAGAGGCGAACGAAGGCACGGATAAAGAGGAGAACCCGGGCACTATAAGTACGTCGGTCAATGTCTACAGCCTCACCGGCAGAAAGTTTAAGACGCGTACCGAGCTCGGTACGTACACCTCATACTGGGACAATAACCGCGCTCTTACCATTACGCTCCGTTACGCTTCCGGAGAGGCTGTCGAGTACTTCTACGGCACCAGAGACGGAGTGAAGGGCCTCTATGTTACGACGTGGAGCGACTATTCGAAGCCCGAAACCGGGACGACCGAGATGCGCACGGGACTCCACGAAACGCTCAGCGACGAGGAATATGTTGACGCATTCATCGAGTACTACAATTCCGGCTCGCAGTTTACGAAATACGGCTTTTCGTTCACATACAGCGAAAAAGGCGGATTCTTCGGCATTATAGGAAACAGCTTCCTCTACGTACACTCTCTCATAAAATCGGTTTTCCTGTCCATCTGGTTCCTCATCACCGGTAAACTCGGACTCGGAGCATTGTCCGGACCGATCGGCATCACCGGAATCGTTAATTCGGTCGTGACGGTACAGGCGCCCGCATCGAGCAAGTTCTTCGCGATAGCTGAAATGACGGCGCTGATAAGTGCGAACCTTGCCGTCGTGAACCTGCTCCCGGTGCCGGGGCTGGACGGGGGCAAACTGCTGTTCATCATTATCGAGCTTTGCCGCGGCGGAAAGAAGGTACCTGCCAAGGTGGAAAATATTATTTCGATGATCTTCTTCGGACTGCTGATCCTGCTCGCCATCATCGTCGCGGGCAACGACATAGTGAGGCTTTTTAACGGCTCTCTTTTGGGCTGATGCGTCCTGACGCATTTTATGGAGGTCGATCCGGAATGTACAGCCGAAACGATACGGTCAAGATACGCATAGGCGATATATTTATCGGCGACGGGAGCCCGATCGCGGTCCAGTCTATGACAAACACTCCCACAGGAGATGTTTGCGCCACTTCGGAGCAGATTATAAGGCTCGAAGAGGCGGGATGCGATATTGTCCGCGTGACGGTGCCAGACCTGGAGTCCGCTCAGGCGATAAGCGAAATAAAAGCGCGCACGCACGTGCCGATCGTTGCCGACGTCCATTTCGATCACAGGCTCGCGATCGAAGCGATACGCGCTGGCGCTGATAAAATACGCATTAATCCCGGAAATATAGGCTCTTCTGAACGCGTGAGAGCTGTCGTCAATGCCGCTAAGGAGCGCGGTGTTCCCATCCGTATCGGCGTTAACGGCGGTTCGCTCGAAAAAAGGATACTTAAAAAGTACGGAAGTCCATGCGCCGAAGCGCTCGCCGAGAGCGTGGAAGGCCACGTGAAACTGCTTGAAGCGCTCGATTTCGGCGATATCTGCATTTCGGTGAAGTCGTCAGACGTGCGTAAGACCGTAGATGCGTACAGGCTGC
>JAGADO010000077.1 GCA_017613535.1 Clostridia bacterium
CTTGACAGCCGAAAGCGCATATGAGAAAATCGCATTGCGCGCGGATCCAATGCGACCGATCAAAATCACAATAATCATGACTTGCGAAGTCCAATTTATGTTAAACCAAGACCGAAAAGTCCAACCAGGGGTGCTTTATTCCTCGCTCTCCGCGTAAACCATCCAAATCATAAAAAACGGAAAAATGAGAGAGAGAAGGTGTTTTTATGCCAAAAAAAGGACGTATTAAAAGCGATTCCGGAGTATATCATGTTATGCTGCGAGGCATTAACCGCGCCCCGGTATTTGTCAAATCCGTTGACACTAAAATGTTCCTGAAGATAATGGGCGAACTGAAGCAAAAGTTCGACTTTAAAATATATGCATATGTATTCATGGGGAACCACGTTCATCTGCTGATCAAAGAAAGCGAAAGCGGAAAAATCGGGAAATTTATGCAATGCCTGCTTGTACGCTATGTATATTGGTACAACGGCGTGCATACGCGCTGCGGCAGTCTGTTCCAAACGCGATTCAAAAGCAAACCCGTTGACAGCGTTGCATATTTTCAGCGCGTGCTGCGATATATTCACAGAAATCCGGTAAAAGCGAGAAAGTGCCGCCACGTCTGGCAGTACGCCGACAGCAGCTATAACAGATATTTTTCGGAGGATCCGGGGATAATCGACCGCGATGAGGTGTTCGATGAATATATTCCGCGTGACGAGTTTAAAGTGTACAACGATTCCGAGGATCTGGAGTTCAAAAAAGGTGATTTCCTTTATATGGTCGATGAGCTGCCGATCCGTCAGACCGAGGAAAATGCTATGAAAATAATGAAAAATGTCACCGGTCTTGATGATGTGACGACATTTGGGTCAATGAATATTGATTTCATATTTTCAAAAGTTCGAGAGCTTCGTCGAAGGGGGCTGTCTTACGGGCAGATAAGCCGGGCAATTCAAAAAAACAAGAGCGCCGTTTTCCGGTGGGATAAAAAGGCTTGCGCTGCAGAAGCAAACAATGCAAAAGTTGCATAAACCGCATCAAAATCCGCATGTGCATAAACATGCATAAGACCGGTTAAAATTCAATCAATTGCGGTGTTATGCTGCAATTGATTGGGGTAAATATATTGTCGCTTTGTCTCAGCATTTTGATGCATAAAACGCTGTCTTGCTTTTTTGCTGCTCAAAATGCCTTTTTGTTGTGTTAAAATGTCAATAAACCTATTATTTTAAATCATTCTATCGTTTATGTCTCTTTAATTGACCTTACAGTTGACCAACCGCCCCTCTTTGATTATAATACGCGGCGGAAAACGGCCATCCGACAGCCGCCGTCGCAAAACCGGTCACTGTCCCCCGTTTCACGAAACCGGTCTCTGTACCCCGTTACCTCTGTACTCCATTACGCTGTACCCCGTTCCGCGTTCCGATGTTCCATTTTAGAAAGAAGATGCGAAAATGCAAGTTTTGCTGTCATTATCAATAGCACTGCTGGCCGGATTGATGCTGTCGCGATTGACGAAGCTCGGAAACCTGCCCGCAGTAACCGCATATTTAGTTGCCGGGCTGCTGATCGGCCCATACGTGCTCGGACGGATCGGGGTACAGGGCCTCGGATTCGTATCCGCGGAAGACGTATCCAGGTACTCGATAATATCGGACGTGGCGCTCGGATTCATCGCGCTGACGATGGGCAACGAATTCCGCCGCGAAGACATCAAAAAACTCGGAAAACAGGCAGTAGTCGTAGCAATATTCCAGGCGTTGACGGCATGCATACTCGTTGACGCGGCACTGATCGGACTCCACTTCATCATGCCACAGACACTGTCATTGTCCGTAGCGATCACACTCGGAGCAATTGCCACCGCCACCGCGCCGGCGGCAACACTGATGATCGTTAAACAATACAAAACATCCGGGCCGGTCACACGCATATTGCTGCCTGTCGTCGCACTCGACGACGTTGTCGGACTGATCGTCTTCGCCGTATCGTTTGGAATCGCGCGCGCCCTAGAACATGGAACGGTGGACGTATTCTCGGTCGTGATCGACCCTATAATAGAAGTTGTGGCGTCAATCCTGCTCGGAGCGGCGCTCGGCGCAATCTTCACTTTCACGGAGCGATTCTTCCATTCGCGGTCAAAACGTCTGTCGATCTCGGTCTGCTACGTCTTTCTGGCAGTCGCAATGTCAAAATTGACCTTCCACCTCGGACCGGTAACGGTCGGATTCTCGCCGCTGCTCGTATGTATGATGGTCGGAACGATCTTCTGCAACTTCTGCGACTTTTCAGACGAGCTGATGGACAGGCTGGATCGCTGGACCGGGCCTATAATGGTGCTCTTCTTTGTCTTGTCCGGGGCCGGGATGGAGCTGAAAGTATTCAAATCCTGGGCGGTCGTGGTCATCGGTATCGTTTTCGTTCTCGTGCGGTCTGCCGGCAAAATTTTCGGAGCCAATTTGTCGTCGCGTATGGTCAAGTGCGAGCCGACTGTTCAGAAATATCTCGGCATTACGCTCCTCCCACAGGCTGGCGTGGCTCTCGGTATGTCAATGACGGCAATGTCTCTCGGCGAGTCCGGCCTGATTATCCGCAACATAGCTCTGTTTGCCGTTCTCGTTTATGAGCTTGTCGGTCCCTTACTTACAAAGATCGCGCTCGACAAAGCCGGCGAGATCACAGAGAAGCCGATTCCTCCTCGTAAGCAGGCTATCCTTGACAAGAAGGAGAGTTAAGGCGGAAAGCGGAACGCGGTACAGAGACCGGTTTGGGTGGAACGGGGTACAGAGCCCGGTTTTGGGAGGTAAATAAGGCACTGCACAGAGGGCTGCTTTCGCGAAGTCTTTTTTGCGGAAACAGCCCTCTGTGCAGTGCCCTATTTACCTCGTTCAATCAGAACCCGGGGTTAATTATCGGATCTTTCGGTTTCTATATTGTTTTCAGCGACCCCGGGCTCTGAGCTTGAACCGTCCAAACCAGGCTCTGTACCCCGTTCCGCCAAACCAGGCTCTGTACCCCGTTTCACGGCATACCTAATAAGCATCGCGGTGGACAAAACGAAAATGAAAATACTGATCCACTGGGAGGTCGACAGGCCGAGGACGAAGCCGCGGATCACATCACCGCGGAGAAACTCGTCAGAAAAACGGATGACAGAATAAATCAAGCCGTAAAGCCAGATGATGTTGCCGCGAAGCAAACCCTTGCGCAACACGATCACCAGAGCCACGAACAGAAGAACGTTAAGAAACGACTCAAGAAGCTGGACAGGAAAACGATTGACGTCGTTGACATCGGGCGAAAACTCGTTGCCGTGCGCAGTAAAGCCGAACGAAGACTCGATACCGTAGCAGCAGCCGCCCAAAAAACAGCCGATGCGGCCGAACGCGTGGAAAAGCGGAACGGAACACGAATAAACGTCGAGAATCGAACGGTTCTTGTCCGCACCGAGCATGCGAACTTTGAGATAGATCGCCAAAGCCACGAACGAACCGATCAGGCCGCCGTAAAAAACATTGCCGCTGAACGCCGCAGCTATTACAGTCACAAAATCTTTGAACGAGATCTGCCCGATCTTGCTGAAAGCGAGGAAAATAAGGTTGTACTGCGTTATCCCGTAAAGCAGATGCCCGCCTATCAGCAGGCCGGCGACAATGATCAGCAAGAACAGTGACAGGTCGAACGCGTCGAACCCGGTCCGCTTTTTGTTGATGACAAAGAAAATAACGACGGCAACAGCACCGACCAGCGCCAGAAGCGAATACATACCTATGGTTTTTCCGAAGATCTCGATAGCAGGAAACATAAAACAACCTCACGAAAAGCTGTCAGGCAGCTGCCGATTATAAAAAAACGGTGGCCTGAAAGATCAGACCACCGGCATACCTACAAAATTATCAGTAAGTATAGGACGAAAGGTCGTTAGCCGCCTTCTTAAGAGCTCCGCCGCAAGCGCAAACGCAAACAGTGCAGGCAAGGAAGCCGATGAGGGCGAAAACAAGACCGATGATGGAAAGAACGAGACCAGCGGTAGCAAGACCGGTAGGCTCACCGGCAGCCTTAGATCTCTTGGATCCAATAACTGCAAAAACAAGGCCGAGGACACCGCAGATGATAGCAGCGATGTTGACCATATACCACCAAGCAAGAATGATGCTTACGATACCGCAAATAAGAGCGGCGATGGAAAAACCTTTTCCGGATTTCATAGATATACCTCCTAAGTTTGTGTGAATATTTAATTCACTTATGTGGTTATTTTACAATAGCTGCTGCGATACTGTCAACAGTTTTTTTGAGTTTTGCCGTTATTTTTTCAGGCTATTTTCATACTTTTTCGAATTCTTCCTTGGACAGGCCGCAGACAGGGCATACCCAATCCTCCGGAACATCCTCCCATTTAGTGCCGGGGGCAACGCCGTTGTCCGGGTCGCCGACTTCGGGATCGTACTCGTAGCCGCAAGGGCAGACATATTTATCCATGATATTGACCTCCTTTGGTTCGTGCGGGGCAATTTCCGACTCGCTTTTTTCGCGGCTCTGACCGGCCGCTATAATCAGTTTTGCTTATTATTTGAAATACCTTTTCAGCAGTCCTTCGAAAGCTTTGCCGTGGCGCGCTTCGTCCTTCGCCATCTCGTGCACGGTGTCGTGGATCGCGTCGTATCCGAGCTGTTTTGCGAGTTTCGCCAGAGCCAGCTTGCCCTCGGTAGCGCCGCACTCTGCGTCAACGCGCATTTCGAGGTTCTTTTTCGTGCTGTCGGTGACAACTTCGCCGAGCAGTTCTGCGAATTTTGCCGCGTGTTCGGCTTCTTCGAATGCCGCTTTTTCCCAATATAAGCCGATTTCCGGGTATCCTTCGCGGAATGCGACTCGCGACATGGCCAGATACATACCGACCTCGCTGCACTCTCCTTTAAAATTGTTTCTCAGATCGGCGACAACTCTTTCGTCAAGGCCTTGCGCGATGCCTACTTCGTGCTCGCAGGCCCAGACGCGTTCATCGGTGGCAACTTCGTTGAATTTGGATGCGGGGGCGTGGCATTGCGGGCAATACTCAGGTGCTTCGTCGCCTTCATAAACGTATCCGCAGATTGAACATACAAATTTTTTCATACTCTTTTCCTCCCTATGGCCGGCGCACGATCACGCGCCTCAGTATTTCCTCTATTATACCATTTTGCGTTCCAATAATCCACCCCCAAAAACCGGTCTCTGCAAAAACCGGTCTCTGTACCCCGTTCCACGGAACCAGGCTCACGGAACCAGGCTCTGTACCCCGTTTCACCGTTTCATTCGTTGCGGCGGAGGAGGGCGCCTCGCTCGACCGAGAAGGGAGTGGTGAAGCGGACAGTCATGCAGGGGTGAGGAGCGCGGACGATCGGGTTACCATCGCCGTCGGTCATTGACGTGAGCAGGAGAGATTCGACCGGGCGGGAAGGCATGACAAAATCGACAGACTCGCCGACGCCGAAATTGCCGCGCTGGGAGACGGTGACAATAAACCCGGCCCCGGACGGATCGGGTTCGCACGATTCGACGATTCCGACGAATGTAGAAGAGCGGATGTAAGAGGACGAACCGTAGATCTGTACCCCGTTCCCGCCGTTGAGGAAACCGTCGTAATACTCGCGGTGGCTCACGGAGCAGACCTCTCCGAGAAGACGCGAAAGAGCAGAAGGGGGAAGAGAACCGTTGCCGCCGCGAAGAAGATCGGACCAGACGAGATCGATCGCCTCGCGGTACGCGCGCACGGTCACGCCGACGTAATACTCGCTCTTCATGCGGCCCTCGATCTTGAGCGCCGAAGCACCGGCACGGATCAGGTCGGCAAGATACGGCAGCAGGCAGAGGTCACGCGAATTGAAAAGAAAAGTACCACGCTCAGACTCCTCGACACCAAAGACTTGACCGGGACGCTGAGCCTCGGTCATATTGGCGGACAGGATGTACGGAGCGGAGGTATCCGGAAGCGCGCGGGAATCAGAAAAGCCGGCGGGGTCAAGAGTGTATTGCCAGCGGCAGGGCTGCGCGCATTCGCCGCGGTTCGAGCTGCGGCCGGTCAGGAAATCGCTCAGCATGCAGCGGCCGGAATAAGCCATGCACATCGCGCCGTGGACAAAAACCTCAAGCTCCGGGACGTTGTCAATGCCGGAATTTTTTAGGTCGGAGGCAATTTCGGTGATTTCGGCGAGGGACAATTCGCGGGCGAGGTTGATGCGCGATGCGCCGAGCGACGCCCAGAAACGGCAAGTTTCTGCATTAAGGGTATTGGCCTGGGTGCTGATGTGAACGGGAAGGCCCGGCGCCGTGCGGCGGATCGCCGCCACTGCTCCTATGTCCGCGGCGATCACGCCGTCGACGCCCTGCTCATACAGCTCGCGCGCGTATTCAGCCATCGGGCCGACTTCCTTTGTGCGCGGCAGGATATTCAGCGTCACGTAGACCTTCCTGCCGCGCGGGCGCGCGTATGCCAGCAGGGCGTCGATATCGGCGGATGAGAAGTTGCCTGCTGCTGCCCTGAGTCCGAAAGCTCTTCCGCCGATATACACGGCGTCCGCCCCGAACTCGAGCGCCGTGAGCGCTTTACTAAGGTCGCCTCCCGGCGCTAATAATTCCGGCTTACGCAGATTAAAGGCCGGCCCTTTGTCGGGCTCGCCAGAAGCAATTGTCGACGCCGGGTCCGCGAACCCTCCCGCCGACCCTTTGTCGGGCTCGCCAGAAGCAGTTGTCGACGCCGGGTCCGCGAACCCTCCCGCCGACCCTTTGTGGGGCTCGCCAGAAGCAGTTGTCGACGCCGAGCCCGCAAACCTGCCCGCCGACCCTTTGTCGGGCTCGGCGGAATTAATTGTCGCTGCTGAGCCCGCGAGCCCGCCTGCTGGCGCGCCTGTTTGTCTTGCGGCGGCGGGCTCTTTTTCAATATTTCTCAAGCCTTTTTCACCCATCATTTTCCCTCTCTCCTCACCGCCACGAGCATACCGTCGCCCGTCTCAAGCAGCGTGCCCTGAAACTCATTGCCGCACAGGACGCGCTCCAGAAAAGAACGCATATTGGCCACGATCGTACGATGCTTGTGAGGCGCCGAAGCCGGATCATCGTAAACTTTACCGTAAAAAATGCAATTGTCCGCGACAAGCAGACCGCCGGGGGACAGCAGACGCACAACGTCATCAAGCAGCCTCACGTATTGTCCCTTCGCGCTGTCAAGAAAAATCATATCGAAATTGCCGCTGAGAGCGGGGAAAACGTCGGAAGCATCTCCCAGGATCACCCTTATTCGGTCGCCGAAGCCCGCTTTGGCTATGTTTGCCCGCGCGATTCCGGCCATATCCGGGTCGATCTCCACTGTCTCGATCTTCGTATCGGGGGCGGCCTTCGCCATAAGGATCGCGGAGTAGCCGATCGCGGAACCGGCTTCCAGGATGCGGCAGGGCTTTTTGAGGGCGGTCAGGGTGGAAAGCAGCGAAGCCGAATCGGGCCGGAGCACAGGAACGCTGTTGTCAAGCGCATAGGCCCTGAGTCCGGCCAGAAAGTCGTCATTTTCGTGCAAAAAAGATGAAACGTACGGATCCATTGCCGCCCTCAATCTTCGTCGTCATCCTCGTAGCCGGGGTCGTCCGGCGGAACGTAGTTCGCTATATCTTTGATCGCCTGCAGGTGCTCCTCGTAAGTGCGCGAATAGATATTGCCGCCGCTGCCGTCAACTTTTGCCACGAAGTAGTAGTACGAATGGTTGGACGGGTACAGCGCGCCTATCAGCGACGCTTCGCCGGGGGAGCAGATCGGGCCTGGCGTGAAGCCGGGGTAGACGTATGTGTTGTACGGGTCGTCAAGCTCCAGTTCTTCGCTGAGCGCGTGGTCGAGGTCTTCGCCGTACGCTCTGTGGTACGCGTACCTGACGGTCGCGTCGGATTGGAATACTTTGAGGTCTTCGTCTCCGTACATATATCTGTTGTAGAAGACGCCTGCGATGGGCGCTCTGTCGGAGTCGTTTTTGGCTTCTTTTTCTACGATCGATGCGAGTATTACGACCTGGTCGAGCGTGAGGCCTGTTTTTTCGAGCTGCTCATAGTATGCCGGGCGGAATATTTCGTTGAACCGGTTGAGCATTTTGTATATTACGTCTTCGGGTTTGGCCATGACGTCGAATTCGTACGTGTCGGGGAAGAGGTATCCGTCAAGTCTGTGGTCGCGGTTTGAGAGGTCGGCACCGTTCAGAAATGTGTACGATGATACGTCGGCGGTGTCAACGGCTTTCAGGAATTCTTCGGCGGTGCAGACGTTGTTGCGTTCGAGGCGCGTGGCGATCTGTTCTGTCGTGAAGCCTTCGGGGAACGTGACTTTTACCGTTTCGGGCATGCCGGACAATATGAACATTATGTCTTCGTACGACAGCCCGCCGGACAACGTGTACGTGCCTGCGTTGTATTGTCCGTCGTATCCGTAGAATTTTGACAGGAATCTGTATATTCGCGCGTCTTTTATGAGCCCGGCGTCGTACAGTCTCTGGCTGAGTGATTTTGTCGATTCGCCTTTTTCGACGCGGAATTTTTGTTCTGTTTTGATGTCGATTATGATCGAGTCTTCGGTTACTTCGTTGTTGAAGTGGTCAACGACGAATGTGTATACCGTGTATCCGGCGGCGATGGTCAGGGCAATTATGAGTACGACGAGCAGCAGGACCAGCACCGTCCTGCGCCTTCTGCGTTTCATTTTTTTGTGGAATTTGTATTCGTCAACGGTGACTTTGTGCTGCTGCAGTACGCTTTTGTTTCTTTTTGCGCGTTTTTCTTTTTTTATTTTTTCTGCCGGTTTTTGTTCTGCCTTTGGCGCGTTTTCTGTGCTTTCGACGTAGATCGCGTTGTTCAGCCCGGTGTCTTTCGCGTTGTTGCCGTTGGTGACGGGCGCGTTTGTGCCTGCCGTGCTTGTCTGCCTGGGTGTTTCGGCTGCGTCCGGTTCGCCGCTTTGCCCTCCGAAGTGTACGCGATGTATTTCGGTGTCGTCAAATTCGTCAACATCGTCGAAGCTGTCCGTGAAGAGCGTGCCGTTTTTCGGCGTTATGCGCCTGATTCCCGTGCCGCTGTCAACGTTTTTTTCTTCCGCCGCGTATCTTGCGGTTCTGTTTTCCAGCTCGATTTTCCGCTTCTCTTCGGTGCGGTCAACGATCCTCGTTTTGTCTATGAACGGGTTTGTCTGGTTGCCCATGCCCGGCTTCCTTACCGCCCCCGGCTTCCTTATTTTGCTGTTCTTGTTTTCCGGCACCAGACTCACCTCCGTCCTGCCTTATTCTGCTTCGTTTTATCCTGTGGAAAAACCGGTCTCTGTACCCCGTTCCACCTGTGGAAAAACCGGTCTCTGTACCCCGTTCCACGCGGTCTCTGTTCCCCGTTCCACGGTTTTGCTTGACCCAGGAATCGTGGATCAAAAATTGTCGCGGCGGGCGCGATCTTTGGCGCGCAGCTCGGTGTCGAGGATCTTTTTACGGAGCCGGATGCTCTTGGGAGTCACCTCGACGAGCTCGTCGTCGGAAATGAAATCCAGCGCCTGCTCGAGGCTCAGGATGACCGGCGGCGTAAGCTTCAAGGCCTCGTCCGAACCCGAAGCACGGATATTTGTCAGATGCTTCTTCTTGCAGACGTTGATCACAAGATCATCGCCGCGCGAACTCTCACCAACGATCATACCCTCGTAAACCTTCTCGCCCGGGCCGATAAACAACGCGCCACGCTCCTGCGCATTAAACAACCCGTACGGCACAGCCTCGCCCTGCTCCCAGGCCACCATTGACCCATGCGTGCGAGAACTGATATCACCCTTATAAGGCTCATAACCATCAAACACACTATTCATTATACCGTTGCCGCGCGTATCTGTCAAAAACTCGCCACGGTACCCTATAAGACCGCGGGCAGGAATGCGAAACTCAAGACGGGTAAAATTGTCCGAAGTCGGACGCATATTGACCATCTCGCCCTTGCGCGTACCAAGCTTCTCGATGACCGTACCCACGAACTCCTCGGGAACATCGACGGTCAGATACTCGATCGGCTCGCACAGGCTGCCGTTGATCTCCTTATAAATGACCTTCGGGCGCGACACCTGGAACTCGTACCCCTGGCGGCGCATCGTCTCGATCAGAACGGAAAGGTGAAGCTCGCCGCGGCCCGAAACC
>JAGADO010000078.1 GCA_017613535.1 Clostridia bacterium
ATGTGCAGCACGCCAGACTCGAGTACAAATACAATGTCACGGAGGACAAGCTGTTTTATACGGTTTTTTTTCTGACTAATTCCAAATTCACCAACTGGCTTGACGTTAAAGGGTATTGACCAGGGAATATATAGCTCTTATAGGCGCCGCTCGCTCATTTGATTTCTGCGGGCGGCGTCTCTCTTGATTTATAAAACGCAGATTGACCCCGGCGAGCCTAAAAACAACGGTTGGGATCAGTCAGACACCATCCACAAACCACAAAGCGTTGAATAATTGACCCCGAACAGCTTGTTCGAGGCAGCCGGGGTCGATCTGAGGCGGATAAGACGTCGAAAATGAGCAATAGTTGTGCCCCGACGCCCTTAAAAACCGCACCTGGGGTCAGGCCCCGTTCCGTACGCCCTTTAAAACGAGCGCACCTCTCTGAAGTCCGCGGCGGCTCCGATTTTTCTTTACAACCATTCCGGGGCATGGTATAATATAACCGTCCCATGACCGGAACACATCGGTGTTGTGTCGTGTCGGCGTGCTCCTGCTGATTGGAACCGCCGGCGTGGTATTTTTGCGGGACGATAGCATGAAGAAAATTTTAGGTCTAAGGAGGTAGAAAGATGAAAATTTTCGGAATCAATTCACTGTTTGTTCTTGCTGCGGGCGCGATCCCCACAGGAGTGATCATCGGAGTGATTGCGGCTATCGTTCTCATTATTATAATGGCCGCATGCTACAAAAAAGCGCCGCCCACGGAAGCGCTTGTCATAACAGGCGTAGGTCACCGTGAACCAAAAGTCATTTCCGGTAAAGGCGCGGTCGTCGTACCGGTACTGCAGCGTGTTGACCATCTGCTTATGCGGATCATGAAAGTTGACGTTAAAACTCCGCAGACCGGTGTAAAAACCCAGGAAGGCGTGCCGCTGTGGCTCGATGCCGTTGTCACCATCCAGGTGTACGCGAACAGCTCCACCGTAAGCCAGAAGGAGATCGAGCAGTCCGGCTGCAAGACCCGTAAAGAGTTCATCACGATGCGTCAGCAGGCCGCGATCTCGAACTTCCTGGGATATAATGAGGACGCGATCGCAAATAAGGTAAACGACGTGCTGCAGGGTAACCTGAGAGAGATCGTCGCCACCATGACCGTCATTGACGTGCTCACGAAGCGCAAGGAATTTGCCGAGAGCGTGATCGAAAACGCACGGCCCGACCTTGCGAAAATGGGTCTCGAAGTTGTCACATTCAACATTCAGGACATTCAGGACGCGCTGGACAATTGCGGCGAGCGCCACGGCGTTGTCGAGGCCATCGGTGTGCAGCGTGAGATGGAAGTTAAGAGAGATGCGGAGCAGGCGAGGGCAACGGCGCTGCGCGATATCGAGGTCGCGAAGGCCAATGCAGAGCGTGAGACCGCCGAGAAGAGAGCCGAGGCCGAGAGGCTGACTGCGGAAGCTAACACGACGCTTGCGCTGAGGAAAGCCGAACTGAAGGCAGAGGCGGACAGAGCAGCGGCTGATGCAGCTGCGGCAGGACGCATTCAGGAGCAGCTCCAGGAAAAGATCAGGAAGCAGGCGGAAGCGGACGTAGCTATCGCCGCACAGGAAAAAGAGATACTTCGCGCAGAAAAAGAAGCAGAAGTAAGGCAGCGCAAACTTGACGCGGAAGTCCGTAAAAAGGCGGATGCGGATAAATATCAGGCTGAAAAGCTTGCGGATGCGCAGAAATATGCTGCAGAGCAGCGTGCAGCGGCTCAGAAAGTGCAGCGTCAGCTTGAAGCTGAAGCACGCCTGATCGAAGTGGAAAAAGAGGCTGAAGCAAAGAAAGTGGCTGCTGAGGCGGCACTGGTCGAGGCTACTAAGAAGGCTGAGGCGGAACTCGTCGAAGCCACAAAGAGAGCCGAAGGTATCAGGGCGGTCGGTGAAGCAGAGGCAACGGCTACGAGAGCGAGAGCTCTTGCCGAGGCTGAAGGTATCGATAAGAAGGCAGAGGCAATGAAGAAGTACGGCGAAGCGGCCGTGATCGAGATGGTGATGAAGGCATTGCCCGAGATCGCGAAGAACGTTGCCGAGCCTCTGTCGAAAGTAAACAAGATCACGATGTACGGCGAGGGCAACAGCGCGAAGCTTGTTAATGACATCGTGAACAGCACGAATCAGATCACGAACGGTATCACCGAAGGCATGGGCATCGATCTCAAGAGCCTGCTGTACGGGATCCTCGGCGGAAAGATCGCTGTTTCGGGCACGAATCCCGGTACGGTGACTGTCACGCCGGATGATGAGGAAAACGTAACTGATTAATGTATGATCAGGGACTTCAGGCGGCCGCGGGAGCGATCCCGCGGCTGCTGTTTTTTGCTTTTCCGGTTACTGTTCGCGGAATCGGTAAAAGAACCTGTTTGGAACTTGAAAAGCTGCATCATATTTGGTATTATATAAGTGGCAGAAGAGCCTTTAATATGCTTGCTGTCAGGGGAGGATAACAAATGCGGCGCAATAATGTGATTTCATTGTTTATAATGTTTGCGGCAGTATCTGTTTTTATTGTCGTTATGGCTTTTTTGGGAAGAAATCCTAAACAGACCATAGCTTCTCCCACAGCGACGAAACCGGTGGTCATATTGCCCACCGCGACGCCGGAAGAGCCCGACGTCACCGAAGCGCCTACCGAAGTGCCGGGCACGGAAGTTCCCACCGAAGAACCGACAGAAGAACCGACCGCGACGCCTGTTGTCCGCCCGGTTATAAATCCGTCGGATTTCAGCAATTATTCCACTAAAGCTGCGAGCTGGGGCATCAGCGGCTCGATCGAGACGAATGAGGCCGGCGAAGAAGTGATGGTGTACACGATCGAGAGCGCGGCGGAGAAGGCTGCGGACGGTGCGTCGTACATCTACCGCATGGCGGATGATGCCGGAAAAACGATCTATCTGACGTTTAACCTCGGTTACGAGGATGCCGGAAAGAGCACGCTGAAGATACTGGAAAAGCTTAAAAATACGAACGTAAAAGCCACGTTCTTCCTCGCTAAAAACTACTTCACCGAGAATGAAGACATTGTCCGCGCGATCATCGAGCAGGGACACACCGTCGGAAGCCGCGGAGATATCTTTGCCCAGGGCGATGACGGAAAAGGTATGGCGTACCTCTCTACGTCCGATTTCAGCGACACGATGTGGAGCATCGAAAAGCTTTACCAGAATATTGCCGGCGAAAACACGCGCATGGTCTTCTACCGCCCGGATAAGTTTTCCGCACGCGATATGGCGCTGGCGGAGGCGATGGGCTACACGGTCGTTTTCCGTTCGTTCGATTACTACGACTGGGACGATAAGGTTGACGTGAACAAGGCGCTCAAGACGCTTAAGACCAACACCGCGCCCGGAGCGATCTACCAGCTGTCGTCGTCCAAGGTCAATGCCGAGATCCTCGAGGATTACATCCTCTGGGCGAAGGACAACGGCTTCAGTTTCGGTCTTCTTTCGCCTCAGGGCTGACAGCGTTCCGGCCCGGCTCATCCACAGTTCGCAACAGGAGATAAAATATCATATGATTAAAGGTGTATTGACCGTGATCGGTAAGGATCGCGTAGGCATTATCGCCGCGCTATCCCGTATATTGGCAGACGCAAACTGCAACATTCTTGACATCAGCCAGACGACGATGGACGATATTTTCACGATGACGATGCTCGTGGACGTCACCGACGTGAAGGGTGGATTTGCCCCGTTATCGGAGACTCTCAGGCAGGCTGGAGAAGATATGGGTCTGCGCGTTCAGCTCTGTCATGTGGATATTTTCAATGCTATGCATAAGATCTGAGGTGCCGCGTGTTTATTTCAACAGATGAGATCATTCAGACTGTAACGATGATCCAGCAGGAGCACCTCGATATCCGTACGGTCACGATGGGTGTGAACCTGCTTTCTTGCATAAGAGGGGACATAGATTCGACGTGCGCCGCCGTGTACGATAAGATCACGAAATGCGCCGCGGACCTTGTCAGCGTCTGCAGCCGGATAGAAGTAGAACTCGGGATCCCGATCGTAAATAAAAGAGTGGCGGTAACGCCGGTAAGCCTTATTGCCCCTGCCGATCCGGAAGGGTGCGTGAAGCTCGCCGTGACGCTCGAACGTGCCGCGGACGCAGTCGGGATCAACTTCCTCGGCGGTTATTCGGCGCTCGTGCATAAAGGTTTTACGCCTTCGGAGCGCGCCCTGATCGCGTCAATACCCGATGCGCTTACCGCTACGTCCAAAGTCTGCTCCAGCGTAAACGTTGCCACCACAAAAGCGGGTATAAATATGGATGCCGTGCGCGAGATGGGGCTCGTGATCAAGCGTGCCGCTGCGCTCTCTGCCGGTACAGGCGGGTCAAACTGCGCAAGGCTCGTGACTCTCTGCAACGCTCCGGAGGACAATCCCTTTATGGCCGGTGCTTTTCACGGTGTCGGCGAGCCGGATTGCGTCATAAATGTGGGTGTCAGCGGGCCCGGCGCGGTCAAATGCGCTATCGAGCACGTCAGGGGCAGTGATTTCACGGTGCTTGCCGAGACGGTGAAGAAGACTGCGTTCAAGATCACACGCGCAGGACAGCTCGTGGCCGAACTGGCAAGCAAGCGCCTGGGAGTACCCGCCGGGATCGTTGACCTTTCGCTCGCTCCGACGCCTGCCGTTGGCGACAGCGTGGCGAGAATTATAGAGGAAATGGGTGTGGGACGCTGCGGCGCTCCGGGCACGACGGCGGCATTGGCGCTGCTCAACGACGCGGTGAAAAAAGGTGGGCTGATGGCCTCGTCGCACGTGGGAGGCTTGTCCGGCGCATTCATACCGGTGAGCGAAGACGAAGGCATGATCGACGCGGTGCGCGCAGGCAGCCTGTGCATCGAAAAACTCGAAGCGATGACGTGCGTCTGCTCCGTAGGACTCGATATGATCGTTGTCCCGGGCGACACCGAAGCACACACGCTGTCGGCGATAATTGCCGATGAAGCGGCGGTGGGTATGGTCAATTCCAAGACTACTGCCGTGCGCATCATTCCTGCTCCCGGTAAAGTCGTGGGCGATACGGTGGAGTTCGGAGGCCTGCTTGGCTCC
>JAGADO010000079.1 GCA_017613535.1 Clostridia bacterium
ACCGGGCGGAAAAGTCATAATGGAATTTTCCGGAAAAGAGCTGATAAAAGGCGAGCCGGACGCTTCGTCGTTCCCGTCGGGCGGTCTTAGGGCAACTTTCGAGGCCAGAGGCTACACTGCGTGGGATCCGACTTCATACGCTTTTATCAAGGACAATACTCTCTGCATTCCGACAGCGTTCTGTTCGTTCGGAGGCGAAGCGCTCGATAAAAAAACGCCTCTCCTTCGCTCGATGGAAGCACTGAACCGTCAGGCGCTTCGCATATTGAGACTGTTCGGAAACACGACTTCGAAATACGTTTACTCGTCCGCCGGCGCGGAGCAGGAATATTTCCTGATCGACCGCCGCATGTATAACCGCCGCCCCGATCTTATATTCACGGGACGTACGCTTTTCGGAGCGAAAGCGCCTAAAGGGCAGGAACTGAACGACCACTATTTCGGAGCGATCAAGCCTCGCGTTGCCGCGTATATGGCGGAACTCGATGAAGAACTGTGGAAACTCGGCGTGCTCGCGAAAACGGAGCACAACGAAGTTGCCCCCGGACAGCACGAACTGGCTCCGATATACTCAACGACTAATATTGCCACAGACCAGAACCAGATCACGATGGAGGTAATGCAGAATGTTGCCGCCAGACACGATCTCGTGTGCCTCCTCCACGAAAAACCGTTCGAGGGAGTAAACGGTTCCGGCAAACAGAATAACTGGTCGATCGATACCGACGACGGTATCCATCTGCTGAGACCGGGCGCCTCGCCTCACGACAATGCACAGTTCCTGCTGTTCCTCGCGGCTGTTATCCAGGCTGTGGATGACTATCAGGATCTGCTCCGGGTATCTGTCGCGACGGCGGGCAACGACCACCGTCTCGGCACTCACGAGGCTCCTCCGGCTATCGTATCCGTATACCTCGGAAAAGAGCTTACCGACATTCACAAATCGATCGAAAACGACGCTCCGTACAGCAGCGCGGGAAGGCGCGAGATGGAGTTCGGAGTACCGGCTCTCCCGGCGTTTTCGGGCGATACTGCCGACCGCAACCGTACGTCTCCGTTCGCATTTACGGGCAATAAATTCGAGTTCCGTATGCTCGGTTCGTCTAACTCGATCGCTTGTGCGAACATAATGCTCAACGCCGCCGTGGCAGAATCGCTGCGTCAGTACGCCGATCTGCTCGAGAGCGCTCCCGACTTCAAGGTGGCTCTCCACGACCTTCTTAAGAAAGTCATAAAGCAGCACAAGCGCATCATCTTCAACGGCAACGGCTATTCCGCCGAGTGGATCGCTGAGGCTGAAAGGCGCGGCCTTTCGAACCTGCCCTCGACGCCCGACTGCATGCCCAGAATGCTCGAAAAGAAAAACGTCGAAATGCTTACGCGCCTGGGAGTATTCTCCGAGGCCGAGATCCATTCCCGCTACGAGATACTGCTCGGAAACTACGTAAACATCGTAAACATAGAAGCCGCGACGATGCTCGATATGGCCAGAAGAGGATTTATGCCCGCCATATCCGCGTTCAGCTCCGAAATGGCTGAAAGCATGGGAAACAAGGCGAAGTATAACATTGACTACACGTACGAAAAGAAGACGGCGGACGAATTGTCCGGACTGCTGACGGGAATAATGAACTGCACCGAAAAACTGGCGGAATGTGCCGGCGGAGTTGCGGCAGCGGGGGACATCACCGCACAGAGCATATACATCAGGGACAAGGTATTGCCCGCGATGAGCGCTCTTCGCGAACTCGTCGACAAGGCCGAGACTATCACGGACAGGTACGACTGGCCTTACCCGTCATACGCACATCTTATGTTTGACGTATGAAACGAAACTTTAAAATCAGATTTTGTAACACGGAAGAACGGAGGAAACAATAAATGTCAAATTGCGCGATCGTAGGGATAAACTGGGGAGACGAGGGCAAAGGCCGCATGGTCGATCTGCTCACCGAAAAGTACGACATCGTTATACGTTACCAGGGCGGCGGCAATGCCGGCCACACCGTTATCAACGAATACGGTAAGTTTGCGCTCCACCTGCTGCCATCCGGAGTTTTCCGGCCCGGTGTCGTCAATATCCTCGGAAACGGAGTTGCGCTTGACCCCGAAAACCTTTTAAAAGAGATCGTAGACGTGTCGTCGAAAGGCGTCAGCATCACCCCTGAAAATCTTATGATAAGCGACAGGGCGTCGCTTCTGCTCCCGTGGCACCGCGAACTTGACGCACTCGAAGAAGCCAGGCTCGCCGATAAAAAATACGGTTCCACAAAGCAGGGCATCGCTCCGTTCTATTCGGATAAATATCAGAAAAAGACCGTCCTGGCGGGAGAACTTTTCTATCCCGACGAACTCAGAGCACACCTTAAAGATCTGCTCGAATGGAAGAACCTCACTATTTCGCGCGTGTACGGTGCTCAGACGCACACGATGAACGAGATCGAGCTCTGGCTTTCAGACTATTGCGAAAAGATCAAACCGTTTGTGCGCAATACTCATTCGTTCCTTAAAAAAGCGCAGAGCGAGGGCAAAAATATATTGTTCGAGGCTCAGCTCGGAGCGCTCCGCGACCTCGATTACGGCATCTATCCGTACACGACGTCATCGAACGCCGTTGCCTCGTACGCGCCTGTAGGAAGCGGCCTTCCCGGAGCGAAGCTTGACGAAGTCATAGGCGTCGTGAAAGCATATTCGACGTGCGTGGGTGAAGGACCGTTTACGTGTGAGTGGTTCGGCCGGGAGGCGCAGGAACTGAGAGACGCGGGATTCGAATACGGCGCGAAGACCGGGCGTCCGAGAAGAGTAGGACCGATCGATATCGTTGCCACGCGCTACGGCGTAGAGATACAGGGAGCAACGGACATTGCCCTCACGAAACTCGACGTGCTCAGTTATATGGATAAAATACCGCTCTGCACGCACTATATTGTCAACGGCGAGCTGACTGACGAGTTTCCGTTCCCGGCCGCGCTTTCCGAGGCCTCGCCCGTGTTTGCATATATGGACGGCTGGAAGACAGATATCTCCCGCTGCCGCACCTGGGATGAGCTTCCGGAAGCGGCCAGAAATTATGTGATGTTCATCGAGAAAGAGATCGGGGCGCATATAAAATACGTCTCCGTCGGTCCGGAGCGCGACAGTATAATCATTCGCTGAATGGCAGGACAAGGCAGGTCACATTAAATGAAAGATCAGTACGAATCACCTTTATCATCAAGATACGCTTCCGAATATATGCTGAAGCTTTTTTCGCAGCGCACGCGGATCGAAACGTGGAGAAAGCTGTGGACCGCTTTAGCGAGAGCAGAACACAGGCTCGGTCTGAACATCAGCGAAGCACAGGTGCAGGAGCTCGAGGATCATATCAGCGACATCGATTTTGATGCGGCAGCTGCTCAGGAGCGCAAAGTCAGGCATGACGTTATGGCGCACGTTTACGCGTACGGACTTGCGGCGCCCGGTGCTGCCGGGATAATCCATCTCGGAGCGACCAGCTGCTACGTTACGGACAATGCCGATCTTATCATCTACCGCGACGCGCTTAAGTATATCAGAAAAGAAATGCTCGGCGTGATGGTAAATCTCGCTTCGTTCGCCGACAAATATAAGTCTCTTCCCACGCTTGGCTACACGCATTACCAGCCCGCTCAGCCCGTAACAGTAGGCAAGCGCGCTTCACTCTGGCTGCAGGATATTGCCTCCGATCTGGAAGAAATCGATTTTGTCCTCGGTTCGATGAAATTCCTCGGCTCGCGCGGCACGACAGGTACCGAGGCGAGCTTTATGGAGCTTTTTGACGGAGACGGCGCTAAGATCGACGAGATGAACCGCATGATCAGCGCGGAGTTCGGATTCGATTCGTGCTATCCGGTCTGCGGCCAGACGTACCCGAGAAAAGAAGACAGCAGAATAATGAACTGCCTCTCGTCAATTGCCCAGAGCCTTTACAGAATGGCTGAAGATATCAGGCTTCTGCAGCACGACAGGCAGGTCGAGGAACCGTTCGAAAGCAGCCAGATAGGGTCGTCGGCAATGGCGTACAAGCGCAATCCTATGCGCTGTGAGAGGATATGCTCATTGTCGCGCTACCTTATGTCGCTCGCCGCTGATACTGCGTCAACGGCTTCAGTCCAGTGGCTCGAGCGCACGCTTGACGACTCGGCGAACAGGCGTATTTCGATGCCCGAAGGGTTCCTGTGCGCAGATTCGATACTGCGGCTCGCCGCGAACGTAACGGCGGGGCTCAGCGTCAACGAAAAGATCATTGACCGTACGCTTCGCGACTATATGCCTTTTATTGCCACCGAAAATCTTATGATGGAAGGCGTCAGAAGGGGCGGCGACAGGCAGCAGCTTCATGAGATCGTGCGCAGGGCTTCGATGGAAGCTACGGCGAGACTTAAAGAGGGTAAAGAGCCCGGCCTTATCGAGCTGCTCGCTGCGGAACCTCAGTTCGGCATGACGGCGGAGGAGATAGGATCGGCGCTCGATCCGTCGCTCTATACAGGCCGCGCGGCTGAGCAGGTCGAAGCATATCTGAAGATGCTGGAGCCGGTGCTCGATCAGGCGAGGGACGAAGAGGGCGGAAAGCTTGGATCAGACGTTACCATTTAACAGACGGTTTCGGAGGTTTTGAAACAGATGGACAAGATCCTCGTTCTAGATTTCGGTGGTCAATACAACCAGCTGATCGCCCGCAGGGTCCGCGATCAGCGCGTTTTCGCGGAGATTTTACCGTATAACCGCATCACTCCCGCACAAATACTTGCGGCGGGGTACAAGGGCGTTATTTTTACGGGCGGTCCGAACAGCGTTTATGACAGCAGCTCGCCGCATTATCCTCCCGAAGTGCTCGATCTCGGAATTCCGGTGCTGGGTATCTGCTACGGCTGCCAGCTGATAGCGTACATAGGCGGAGGAGAGATAAAGTCTGCGGGCGAGACGAGCGAGTACGGAAAGATAGATCACAGGGTCACCGATCCGGATTGCCCGATATTCAAGGGCGTGCCGGAGACGGACGTATGCTGGATGAGCCACACCGATTTCGTCAGCCGCGTGCCGGACGGATTCAAAGTGGCAGGAGTGACGGATAATTGTCCGTGTGCGGCAATGTTCGACCGCGAGCGCCGGATCTACGGCGTACAGTTCCATCCAGAAGTTACGCACACGCGCTTCGGCGAGCGGCTCCTGCATAATTTCCTTTACGATATCTGCGGCGTGAGCGGAGACTGGACGGCGGGAAATTTCGCCGATGCTTCCATCGCGCATTATAAAAAGACGCTCAAGGGAAAGAAAGTACTGCTGGCGCTGTCGGGCGGGGTCGATTCATCCGTTGCCGCCGTGCTGCTGCACAAAGCGATAGGAGACGATCTCACGTGCGTTTTTGTTGACCACGGCCTCCTGCGCAAAGATGAGGGAGATATTGTCGAACGCACCTTCCGCGGCCGCTTCGGTCTGAATATGATAAGGGTCAATGCAGGGGAGAGGTTTCTTGCACGCCTGAAGGGTGTGACGGAGCCCGAGCAGAAGCGCAAGATAATAGGCGAGGAATTCATCCGCGTATTTGAAGATGTCGCCGGGCAGATCGGCAGCGTCAACGTCCTCGCTCAGGGAACTATATATCCTGACGTTATCGAGAGCGGCGCGGGTGATGCGGCTACGATCAAGAGCCACCATAATGTAGGCGGCCTTCCCTCCGTTATAAAGTTTGACGAGATCGCCGAACCTCTTCGCACGCTTTTTAAGGACGAAGTCAGGCGCGTAGGTATCGAACTGGGTATTCCGTACGAACTCGTATGGCGCCAGCCTTTCCCGGGTCCAGGTCTCGCTATCCGCGTCATCGGGGAGGTCACGCGTGAAAAACTTGACATTCTGCGCGAAGCAGACGCGATCTTCCGCGAAGAAGTAATGAAAGCCGGACTGGAGCGCGATACGAATCAGTATTTCGCGGTACTGACCGATACGCGTACCGTCGGAGTGATGGGTGACGCACGTACTTACGGCTATACGGTGGCTCTAAGAGCTGTGTCAACAGATGATTTTATGACTGCCGACTGGTCCCGCCTGCCTTTCGAACTTCTCGCCAATGCATCTGCGCGCATTACGAACGAATGCAGGGGTGTAAGCAGGGTGGTTTACGATATCACGAGCAAACCTCCGGCCACGGTGGAATGGGAGTAGCGTTAACCGTTTAGAATGACCTGATTCTCACGGGAGCGGCAGGATTTTCACGATCTCGAGTATATTTTTACCGCCTTCGCGCCGGTAGTTCTGTTTGTCCGACAGCTTTTTAACAAACTCGATGCCAATACCGATATTTTCGCCGGATTGCGGAAAAGCGCCTGGTTCCTGCGAATCACAAACGTACGAAAGAGGGTCAAAAGCAACGCCGTTGTCCGTGAGGCGGATCGAGACGGTTTCGTTATCAGACTCGATATTCAGCTCGATATAAGGCCCGTCAATACCATCGAACGCGTATGTTACGCAGTTGTTGAGGAGCTCGTCGATGATCACGCCGAGTTCACCCAGGCAGTCATCGCCGAAAATGCCCTTAAACGCCCCGTAAACGCTGTTTGTGACGGAAGGTATGATATCATACCCCGGAGCCTCAAAACGGAAATCAAGGCGGTTTTTAACGCTCAGACAGAGCATCGTGACGTCGTCGAACTGTTCGGCGCCGCATGCGAACCCGCACAGTGCTTCAAACAGCCTTTCGGGCAGGTGTGCGGGGCTCTTTCCGATGATCTCCGTTATGCGATCGTAACCGAACTCCTCTTCATCTGCATTGATCCCCTCGTTAAGGCCGTCCGTGAACATCAGCAGAACGTCTCCGTCCCTGAGCGGGATGCTGCCGCTCTGGTACGACATATTTTCGAACGCTCCTATAATGAAGTTCGATTCGTCGGCGATGCGTGTGACAATACCGCCGCGGCGGAGGAACGGCTGCTCGTGACCGGCGCGAAGATAAGTAAGTGTGCCGCTTTTTTCGTCGGCGATACCGAAAAACGTCGTGATAAACAGGCCCTCGGTGTTGCCGTCGCACAAAGCGTTATTGACCCTGAACGCGAGAGAAGGCAGGTCGAGACCGGTGCTGGCGAGAGATTTGATGAGTTCTTTTGAACGCATCATAAACAAAGCCGCCGGAACACCCTTTCCCGAAACGTCTGCGATATAAAAGAACAGCCTCCCGTCCGGAAGCGTAAAATAATCGTAAAAGTCGCCTCCGACTTCTTTAGCGGGCTGAAGGAAATTCGTGATCTTCAGCTTCCCGGAACAAAGCGCGTCCGAAGGCAGTGTCTCTCTCTGAATTCGCGCGGCGATGTCCAGTTCCGCCTTCATTTTCTCTTCTTCCGCCTTCTTCTCCGCGATCGTGCCGATATGCCCTATAATAGTTTCCTGCATTATGTCGATCTTGCGTGACAGTTCGCCCAGCTCGTCCTTAGTCGATACTCCGGCCGAAGAAGGCTGAGGAGTGCCGCTCTGCCCGAGGCCCGAAGTGAACGATTCGGTCGCGCTGGTCAGTTTTTTTACGTTGCGGACGATCAGTTTATCTGCAAAAAGCAGGTAGAAGAATGAAAGCACAAGTGTGGCGGCAAGGATGATGAAGAATGTTGACAACGCAAACCACGTGTTGCCCGAGGCTATCCGCTCGTTTGTCAGTTCGTACGCCACGTAAGCGTAAATATTGCCTTCGCCGTCACGGATCCCTGTCGCGGAAAAGCACGTTTTATCGTTATAATACGGGGCGGCTTCTCCGTCGTTCAGTACGTTTGAAAGTATCAGTTCGCCGGGCTTTTCGATGCTGCAGGGGAAATGATACGTAAGAGAGTTGTCCGAAGCCGCGTCGATCATATATACGATGTTTCCGTATTCTCGGTCGTAGAAGAAAATGAATGCTTTTTCCATCTCTTCCGAGTTCATGATCAGATCTTCGCTGTGCGAGACGCTGAAGAACGAACCTTTCACACGCGGCTTGCCCCTGGGCGTACGGGTGATCACGGCATTTGTACCGTAACGTCTGCGGCAAAGGTATGCGCCACCCAGCGATAATAGTTTGTCCTTCTCGCGTACAAATCTCTGCGCCCTTGCTTTTTCTTCGGCCGAGAGCAGGGGGAGGATCTTACCTGAATTCTCTTTGATCTGAGACGAACTGATGATCGCCAGCGAAACTGTTTCCATCGCGCACCTTTTGCTTAAGAATTTGCGTAAAGTATAGCATATTTTACAGGTTTATAAAAGAAGTATATTTACCTTGTTATGAGGCGGAGTATATGTTAAAATTAAGCCGTTGTTCAGGATAATGTTGATCGGCAGGTCGGACCGACCGGAAAGGGGCCGCTGGATGAACAGGAAAGTTTTAGTCTGCATACTTATATGCGCCATCATTTTGTTTGGCGTAGCTATGTTGTTCTTTATCAGAAACCTTGTCACTTCTGATGATTTGAACGGATCGGACGGAGGTAATCGTATGGATGAAAATGCCAGATATTTCGGCTCGGTCGGAGGAGTTCCGCTCGACATATCGGACCCCGACTTTGTGGGTATCAGCGCCGAAAAATTCGATATTTACAGCGTCGTCGGAACGGATGCGCTCGGCAGGACGCTCCCGACGGACGGAAGCGGCGACAACGGCAGACAGGTTGCGCTGTTTTTCAACCTGAACCATTCGGGCGAAGAAGGCACGAATATATTCCAGGATACGCTTGACGCGGGTAAGCTGCCTATTTACGGCAGAGGATACTGGTGGGGAAAGCCTTTCTTCGGCTTCTACCGCACCGACGACACATGGGTGCTCAGAAAGCATATTGAGATGTTTATATATGCCGGCGTCGATTACCTCGTGTTCGACACCACGAATGCGCTCGCTTTTACGGAAAATGCGCTGAAACTCATGAAACTGCTGCACGAATACAACGAAGCTGGCTGGCACGCGCCGCAGGTGGTCTTCTACACGAATACCGAATCGCTCAACACAATGATGACGATCTACACCGATATTTATGAGCCGAACAAATACCCGGATACGTGGTATCTCGTTGACGGAAAGCCGCTGATCATCGGCAGCCAGAGTTCGTCGCTGATCGACAGCTTCTTCACTTTAAGGCGCTCACAGTGGCCGAACGCGGCCCTCGTTGACGGCGGATACCCCTGGATTGATTTCAAGGACGTTGCCTCGATCTATTATGACGTGAACGGAAAACACGGCGTCATCCCCGTATCGGTCGCGCAGAATTGTTCGCCTGACGCTTTGTTCTCGGACAATGTTATTTACGGTATGACAGGCGAGGAGGGCGGCAGCCGCGGCAGGAGCTGGCATAACGGGAAGGACAATATCACGGCTGATTCGTATAAGTACGGCTACAATTTTCAGGAGGAGTGGGATACGGCTATCGCTTCCGATGCCGAGACCGCGATGGTGCTTCAGTGGAACGAATGGACCGCGGGAGTGTGGGCATCTAACGGAAGGATGTTTATCTACGACGAACTCACTGCCGAGTACAGCCGCGACATCGAGCCGATGACCGGAGGGCACTTCGATAACTATTACATGCAGATGGCGGAAAATATCCGCAAATTCAAGAATACCGGCAGCAGGACTGTTACGACGAAAAACATTACGATAGACGTTTCCGGTGCGTTCGGACAATGGCAGAAAGTGGCTACTGTTTACGCGGATATGGCGGGCAGTACGGAGCGCAGGGATAGCCTTTCGTCAGACAAGGGAAGGCTTACCGACTCCACCGGTCGGAACAATATGGTTTGCGCGAAGACCGCGAAGGATGATTCGAACATCTACTTCTACGTTCAGACTTCCGCCGACATCAGCACAGATACGTCCGGCACGTGGATGAACCTGTATTTGGACACGGACGGAGATCTTCTTAATAACTGGAACGGGTACGAATACCGCGTGAACGGCATTGCCTCGGATGGCAGACTTAACCTTGAAAAGTTTAACGGTTCGGCGTTCGAGAAACTCGCGGAGGTGCCGTACAGGATGCGCGGAAACCAGCTGATGCTTGGTGTTCCTAAGGCGGATATAGGCGTGTCGGGCGACAGCTTTTCGGTTAATTTCAAGTGGGCGGATTCCACGTCTGTGATAGAGACCGTTGAGGATCTTTACGAGCACGGCGATGCGATGCCTTACGGCAGATTTAATTACGCTTTTAACGCGGGGAAATGAGGCGGGAAGAGTGAGGAAAATCAGGATCGCAGGGATAATAGGACTGGCGGTATTGATCGCCGCGGCTGCCGTTAGTTTTCTGCCTGCAGGGGCGGAGGGAAACGCGCAGCAATACGAAAAGATCACGACTTATATTGCCGACCTCGAAAGCGGTATAGCGAACGATGACAATAACTGGGATCTGCTTTTTGACGCGTATATCAGCGGCGGAAAGATAACCGGAAATTGCGGGAGCGAGAGCGGCTTCTACGGCGCCGGTTTCCGCCATAAAACTTCCGGGCGAGGCATCGCTGCTATTTCGGCGAATATTTCTATTCCGGAAGGGCGCAAGGGCTTCGTGCAGTTCGGACTCAGGCTGGACGACTATATGTGCAGCGGAGGCGAGAAGAAGGGCTTGTTCATCTGCGTGAACGCTTCCGGACAGCTGGGGCTTCTGAACGTCAGCGGGAAGAAGGTCAATGCCAAGGATACCGGTTATTCATTTACGGAAGGCAGGCAGGTGTACATCGAGGACAATGCCTCGGATAACGTGATCACGGTTTATTTTGACAACGGCGGGCAGAAGGTAAAGGTCGCGGAGTGCGTTATCGCCGAAAGCACCGCCACGCTCAGGTTCGAGGATGACAGTATTGCCCCGGTCGAGGTCAAGTACGGCCAGACCATTTACCGCGACGGATACGTTTCGGTGACGTCTCAGGCCGCCGGAGCTAATATTTCCGCGCTTTCCGTTTCGCTGCCTTCGTATTCGTCAGAACCGTACGCCGCAGCGGAGGAAACGGTCGTCGGAGGAGCGAAAGCGAATGCGAACGCAGGGCAGGGAGAATCAGCCGAATCTTCGGATGATACTGCACAGAAAAAGAGCGTTGTGAACAGCGACTTCATTCTGTATCTGATAATTAGTGCCGTCATGCTGGCAGTTATCGTATTTGTTTCGATAGTGCTTGCCCGAACGAAGAAAAAAGAATAAATCAAACGGGGCGGATGACTCACATCCGCCCCGTTTTTTTTGTCCGAAGTTTATTTGTTTAGCCGTTTGATCACCTTATGGTTTTATACATCGGACCGTATGCGGCGCATGCGCGGAAGTCCTGACCCTCCTTATCCATACCGAACGCGTTCCAGGACGCGGGACGGAAAATGTCGGAAGCAGGGACGTTGTGCATGCTGATCGGAATGCGCAGTATCGATGCGAGCGTGATCAGATCGGCACCGATGTGTCCGTAGCTTATTGCT
This sequence comes from Clostridia bacterium, assembly GCA_017613535.1. Taxonomy (GTDB): domain Bacteria; phylum Bacillota; class Clostridia; order UBA1212; family UBA1255; genus UBA1255. The sequence goes on from JAGADO010000079.1 coordinate 11,417, forward strand.
CCGTGGTTTGCGCCCCAGTTGTTCATGACGCTGTACGCGTCTTTGAACGGTCCTTCAAGTCCGTCGCAGCGCGGCGCGAACCATGTGCAGGGCCACGTGTAGTCGGTACGTTTCCAGATGACGTCGGACACTTCGTCGGGAAGGCGGACGGTCCAGCCTTCGCAGATCTGCAGCACCGGTCCGAGGCCTTTTACAAGGTTCAGACGGATCATCGTTGCAGGCATTTCGGCGCGGGTGAGGAAGCGAGAAGAAAAACCGCCGCCGCGGAAATAGCCGTTGTCTGCAGCGCACCATTCGGTATGTGAAGACACAGTATCGATGTCAGCGTCATTGACCTCGAACCAGCGCTTCATGACGGGAGCGCCGTTTTCGTCTCGCAGTTCTCCGCACGCGTCGAGGCAGCAGGCGCCGGAATTGATCAGGTGGATAAGTCCGTATGCGTCTTTTACGCGGCCTTCGGCTTCGTATCCGGCGGCTCTTTTAAGCGAAGCGGTATTCCAGCATGTGCGCACGTCGGCGAACATCTGAGGCCTGTTCGTGAGCAGCTTCATAAACAGCATTCCGAGTCCGTTCAGTACGTCGTTTTCCGTTGCGAGCACGTACGGTTCGCGCGCTCCGTTCCAGTCGAATGACGTGTTCAATAGCGCCTCGGGGAAGTCACCGTTAGGGTAGAAATCGGTCCATTGACGCTGGCCCTGGAAACCGCCCGCGATCGCGTTGTGACCGACAGCCTCTTCCTCGCAGCCCTTCGGCAGATTACTGTTACCGTTGAACAGATCTTTTATGATGCAAGTCATTTTGACCAGAAATTCCCAGTCTTTCTCTTTCTGTTCGTCCGAACGGCGGATAACGGCAGGGTTTTTATCGAGCCCTTCCTTGCAGTGCTTCTTCGTCCATTCGAGCGCGCGGCTGTATTCGTCGTGATCGTAAATACCTTCGCTCATGCGGCGGATCAGTTCTACTTCGTCTACGGATTCCACGCGCATTCCGAGGTATTCTTCGATGAAGGCGGGGTCAATGATCGAGCCTCCTATACCCATCGTGACCGATCCGATCTGCAGGTATGATTTACCCCTCATCGTGGCGGCGGCAATAGCGGCACGTCCGAAGCGCAGCAGTTTTTCTTTCACGTCTTCCGGAATGACTGTGTCGTCCGCGTCGCACACGTCGTGGCCGTAAATACCGAAAGCCGGGAGCCCCTTCTGCGCGTGGGTGGCAAGCACGCTGGCCAGGTATACCGCGCCCGGACGCTCTGTGCCGTTAAAGCCCCATACGCCCTTTATGGTGAGCGGATCCATATCCATCGTTTCGGCTCCGTAGCACCAGCAGGGGGTGACGGTAAGCGTTATATCCACGCCCGCTTTTTTGAACTTTTCGGCGCATGCGGCAGCCTCTGCCACTCTGCCTATCGTGGTGTCCGCGATTATAACTTTAACAGGCTCGCCGTTTGAATATTTAAGATTCTTCTCAAACAGTTCAGCGGCAGAACGAGCCATTGCCATCGTCTGATCTTCAAGCGACTCGCGCACTTTCATGTAGCCTCTGCGGCCGTCGATCGTCGGTCTGATGCCTATCACGGGATAACCCCCGATATATCTGTTTTCAGCCATATTGTCCACCCTCCCGAAATAGTGATGATTCAAGGTGATAATATTTTACAAACTGTTTAGCATCCGCGCAAGTCGTTTTGTTTGGATTCGTTCTCGGCAATAGCTGCCGCGGCTTCTTTCTTTTCTTCAAGCTGTGCGCAGATATCGTCGTACGTCTTTTCGTCAAGCTTGTAGAACTTCTGGTAGAGCAGGTAGGAGATGAAACCGAACACGAGCGGGATAAACACCATTGCCAGCAGGAGTCCGATGGTCTGCCATGTCTCCACGCCGGAAATAACGTCGTTTATACCTGCAAGGCGCGCATCTTCCGTGATCTTTCCGAGCTGAGCATCCTGCTCGAAGCTTGCGATCGCGTTGGTTTTTTCTACGACGCGGAAGATCAGGAAGGTAAGAGATGTGAGTGCGACAACGATCGCGCTTCCCATCTTGGTGAGCAGGGGACGCATGGAAGTGATTATCGCTTCGTTGCGGTGGCCGGTCTTAAGCTCGTTGTACTCGATCGTATTTACGATGGAGATCATCATAATGAGGTAGAATCCGTAGAGACCGAGATTTACCATCATATATCCGAGTGTAAGCACGATGAAACCGACTGTATTGGCCGGAAGTGCAAGACCTCCGATGAGTTCTGTCGCGCTGCCCGCGGCAACCATTATCATGCCGAACGTCATCAGTTTGCGGCGGTTCAGTTTGCGCGAAAGGGCGGGGAACAATATCATCAGCACGGCCGTTGCCGCGACGCCGACGATCGAGAAGATCGAGTACAGGCCGCCTGCGTAACCGAAGCGGAAGTAGATGAAGTTTGAACCGATTCCGCCGAACACGAGTGAGTTTCCTATCTGCTGAATGAGGAAGATAAGGATCATCCAGCGCAGCTGATCGTTCTGGGTGATCGTGCGGAAAATACGTCTGAAATTGAGTTTCGTTTTAGGCTCGGCCATATCGTCGCGGTGTTCTTTCGCGCCGAACAGCGGGAACAATATGAAGAGGGGACCGAGTATCGCGATCACGAGGGCAATGATTCCGTATGCTTTTCCGGCGCTGCCTCCGAGCGCGTTTTCACCGGTCGTCAATATCGGGATGAGGAATGATGCGAGCGTCGATCCGATACCGGCGCAGAACGTTGCCCTGGATGTGTACCTGTTTCTGAGGTCCGCGTTCCTGGACATCGCCGGGATCATGCCCCAGTACGAAATGTCGTGCATCGTGTATGTGATGCTGTACGCGAAATAGATGAAGCCGAAGAAGATGATGAACGGCCAGCCCTGCAGCGACGAATTAAACGCCAGATAAATGACTACGGACGTTAAGAGCACGCCTGAAAGCAGCCATGGCTTGAATTTGCCCCACTTCGTACGCGTGCGCTCGATGATGTTGCCCATGATCGGGTCGTTCAGAGCGTCGAAAACACGCGCCGCGATCATAATAACAGTGATCGCAATCAATTGTGCGCTGGTGAGCTGTTTCGTGAACATGATGTACGTAAGGATGCAGTTCGTAAACAGATAGTACATCATGTCTCGGCCAATGGTGCCTAACGGATAAAAGATAAGATTTTTAGTTCTTCTTTTGCGATGATGCTCGCTTTCGGTTTCTGCGGGCGCAATAACGGTAATCTCGGCAGACTTTTGTTCTGAATCAGCCATAATAACCTCCTGATTTTTGTTGGTAGAGGTATTTTACCACACCGTTCAGAAAAAAGCCACAGGAAAAAGCTGCGAAAAAAGCTGCGGGGAAAAGCCGCAGGAAAAATCTTTCCGGCTCAGATCTCTATCCATTCACCGTTTTCAAAAACGATCGTTTTCTCTTCAATAAGTTTACCGGTCTCGTCATAATATCTGGCAAAACCGTACCATTCGTTTGTGCCGGTAACACGGTCGTATTCACGGTCAATAAGCAGTACTCCGTTGCCGTTATATATCTTTTCGCTGAGTACGCCTTCGAAGAACCACGCTTTATAATAATATATCAGCGTTCCTGAATCGGTCCGTCTTGTGATATTCTCGCTGATTTTTTCTCCGTCTTGCGTCATTACGCTCCGGCTCTCGGTATTGATCCCGTTATCGTTCCAGACGTTGACACTCTCGTTTCGGGTCCCTCCGGAATTGTCGGAAATAATGCTGAGCGTCCTTCCGTTTATGTCGTACATGCGTATCGTTTCCGACCAGGTCTGACCGTCTTTCGACTCAATGCGCTTCTTTTCGGATCCGGTCCAGGTCCCGGCCGAGCCGGCTGCCTTAAAGTAACAGACAGTTTCGGTATATTCGGTGTTATTGCCGCTCGCAACGGTCTTTTTAGTGATCGTTGCCAGAAGATCGGCGCGGCCAATGTACTCCTCGACAACGGTTTTATTGTCGCCTTTGACGGTCGTTGTAACCGTTCGCGAATTATCCCTGTCGTAGAAGATTTCAACGTAGCTGCTTAAGTTGATCTGTTCATAGCTTCTGATGAGTTCGCCGTCAATATATTCCCGCCGGTAAGCCAGGTTATTGCCCCGGGTGAGACTTACTGTGGCGATCGAACCGTTATTGTAAGTGAACCGGTACATATCCGGCGTGGCCGCAGCGTTGGTCGAATCCGCCAGCGAAACAGACGACAGCAGGGAAACGTTTCCGGTCTTTTCTATCCACAGGCTCCGGACGTGTTTTCTGCTAAAGCAAAGCATGTCGCCTCTCAAACCGTCATAATTGTTCACGGCAAAAACGAGCTTTTCGCCTGAAAGCAGTGCGGTAATATCACCGTACTGGACAGAGCGCGTGTAATCGCTCGACAGATCTGCCTTTAGCGCGGAGACGATGCTCTTCATCGTCTCCCGGTCAGATGCGGATGTGAATTCCAGCCTTACTCTCACGCGGTCAACGTTCATCATTATTATTTCGCTTTCGTTCCGTTTTTCGGTCTGCACGCTTCCGATGTATTCGAAGCGGAAGTAAACGTTCGACCCGATCCGGTAAGTTTTGAGATCGCCGCCTTCCACGCTCCTCGCATAATACGTGCCGGGCAGGACAACGTTGACCGTCTCGAATATGAAGCCGTTTTCGCCGTAGCTGAATTCGGCCGGAATGAGCTCCGGATATTCGGAGGCCATGCCGCGGTCAATTTCAATCGTATATTTCTTAGTTCCTTCCGGTATCTCAAATGAGAGCTGAGGTGTGGGGACAGGAGTTGCCGGAGCCGCGGTCGGAGTGGCAGGCTGCTCGACGTAATCCGTGTCGAACCAGCCGCCGTCCCGGAAAACGACGAGTTTCAAAGACGTAAGATTTCCGCTTTTGTCGTAATATTTCGCGAAGCAGTAGTTGATATCTCCTTCATTTTCCGGAATGTACTGACGCATGACTTTGACAGTACCGGTATCTCTGTATGTATCGTAATATGACATAGTACCGTCGGACCGTCTCAGTTCCGAGCAGACGTTTTGCTCGACTTCAAGTACCATCCATGAACCGTCTGCGTTTACTACCATGTTAGAATTCCACAATGGGTTTCCCGCATCGTCATATCTCGTCTGGTTAAGCTGGCTGCTTCCGTCCGAGGAGTAATAGTTTTCGAAAACGCGTCTGCCTTTCTCGTCGTATTTAAAAACCTGCTTGTCCCATTTTCCTGAATTGTCGTAATACCTGGCAAAAAATACCATATTTTCTCTGTTGTCCGCGCCGGCGGCGTATTCATAGACGTCGGTAAATCCGGAACGGATCGCAGTAATTCTGCGAACGATATCCTGATCGCAGTTGCTGCTGTAGACAGGAATACCAAATACTTCTTCTTTTTGCGTATCGGTGACGATTTCCGTTGAAGCAGGAGTGGCTGTCGGGTATGAAGTCGGATATGAAGTCGAATTGGAAGTCGTACCTGACGTAGGAGCTTTGGTCGGCGTCGCAGGAGCATTTGGCGGTGTCGGAGTCGCTGCGGCCGGCGTTGAAGCCGATGTTCCGGCAGGCGTTGAAGCTGATGTTCCGGCCGGTGTCTTGTCCGGAGCAGACGTCGCGGTTTCAGTCTTATTTGTTGTCGCACCGTCAGGAGTTGCAGTCTGTGCCGGAACCGAAGTCGCCGTCACGGTAAACTCCGGCGTAGATTCTTCATTCACGGTCGGTTCGGTCGCTGCCGTCACGTCAGGTGTCTTTGTATCGGCAGGAGCATCGGATGGAGCAGGCGTGATCATTCCCGCAGTCTCCGTCGCACCAATTTCCGTTATATCATTCGAGCGGTCCTTTGAACGCATTACCGTTATCGCTATCACGATGCCGGCGATAACGCAGATCACAACCGCAGCCAGAGCGGCAGTGGCCCTCAATCCGATCCATTTTTCTCTTTTGGCTGAAGCGCTTTTTGGTGCGGGGGAGGCATTCCTTGCTTCGTCGAGCATGCTCTTCGGCAGATGTTTCATATATTTTTTCAGAAGCTCGTCATTTTCGGCATTCGCGTTATGTTTCATATCGTTATTCCCTCTTTTTGCAGCCGCCTTTTCAGCGCTTTTTTCGTCCGGCTCAGATAAGATGAAACTGTACCGGCCGGAATCCCCGTTTTCTGTGAGATCTCTTTTTCGGTCAATTCGTAATAATAGCGAAGAATGAATGTTTTCCTTTTTTCGGCACTGATGCCGGCGAGGAATGCGGCAATCTTTTCCGCAATTTCTCCTGCGTCTGCCGGATCGTCGCCTCGGTCGGCAATATCTTCGCAGTTCTCGAGCGGTTCGACCATTTCAGGCGGGATCGACTTTTTTCGCCTCTGTCCTCTGTATTTGTCCAGCGCTGCGTTCCTGGTCAGCTTCGCGACGTAGGCGCCAAGCTTCTCCGGAGTTTTGGACGGAACGTTGTTCCAGACTTTTAAAAGCACGTCGTTGAAACACTCTTCCGCATCCGGATCACTGCCGAGTATATCTCTCGCGATGGCGCGGCATTTCGGTCCGTATTTTATATTTAACGCGGTCAATGCCGTTTCGTCTTTTTCGCCCAGCAGCCGGACAATCTCTTCGTCGTTCATTTCAGCTTTTCGTCTTATGCCTTCCAGGCACGCCGATCCTTTCCCCGGGGTATCTGCAAACCCCTTCACACATATAAACGCTTTTTTTCGGCCCGTTCCTGCAGTACGGGCAGCGGCTACGTAATTATTTCATTATTTTTGTTGTTTGCCAAGCGGATTTTGCGGATCAACTGCTATTTTGGGAGGAGAGGCGAAATCTGTGGCTCTTTCCCTGATTCCTTGAACGGATCTGTCTTTTTGAATGATCTCTCTTTTAGGCAGTGCAAGAAGAGTTGGCCATTTTCGGGCCCGGGGCGGCGCTACCTCCTTAAAACTTCAAAGGTCGCGTTGCCGGGCGCTGACTCATAGCCGGACTCGGTCATTTTTTATAGCAGGCGCTGCTTCCGTCATAGCAAACCAGCGATTCTCAAGCATTTGCTATGACGGACGTCGCTTTTTTGCGCTGCCGGAGGCAAAGAGGCAGCGCCTGGACCAGGAAATGCGCCGTGCCTTGCGAATGAAACGAAGAAAAAACTCGATTTTAAAAATCTGCCGTCAAAATTGCACCGAGCGAGCCTCGGACCGCAAAAATGATCAATAGAGAAGGCGTGAACAGATCAATTGTTCACGGAATCAGGAAAAGAGCCAAATCCGTCAGCGCCTTGACACGGCGACGAGGGGATAATATAATTCATAAAGAAATTTAAATAATAAGCAAAGCGCCGGAGCGGACGGGCCGCAATCCTGATGCGCAGCTTAACGGAGGAAATTATGAAAAATATATTAAAAAGAGCAATCTCATTTGCGGTAATCGCCGCTGTAATGATGATGCTGTTCGCGGCATGTGCGAAGGCTCCTTCGGACGAGCCGGTGAAAACTGAAGCAGTTACGGGGAACGTCACAAAATCACCTGACGGAGACGCAGGAAAAGCGACCGACGCACCGGTGGCGACCGAAGCACCTACACAGGAACCGACACCGACTGAAGAACCAACTCCCGAGCCGGAGCCCACTGCAGCAAACATAGAAAAGGGAACGAACGTAGCACTCGATGCGGAAGTTGACGTATCATCCACAACAGGGGAAACACACGTACAGTGGGGCTGGTCGTACGAATACATAAATGACGGCAAAATAATTGACACAGGGACTCCTCCGAGTCTGGGCTGGACAACGGCAGTTGGCATCAATGATGATCCGGATAACGAAGAGTGGGCCGAATTCCGCCTCGCCAAGATCACGAATATTGACACTGTAAAAGTATATCCCACTGTCGGAGGTTCGTTTTTTCCTACGTCCTTCGAGATCCAGGTATCGATGAACGGAAGAGATTATACGACCGTTGCCAAAGTCGAAAACAACACGAGAGCCGCGGATTTGAGCGAAGAACCTTTTGTATTTGAATTTGATACTGTTATGGCTAAATACGTGCGCTTCCTGGCGACGAAGCTCTTTGACGTTCCTTCTTCTCTCGGAGACGGAATTTTATGCCAGGTCGCCGAGATCGAGATCTTCGCCGCGTGATCTGACGGTGCTCAGCGATCGGGCCGCTGCCTGATCTGAAACCCGGGAGTGTGAGTTTGTGGAATTTGCATCGGTATTTTTTATCGAACTGTTTCTGCCCGCCTTTATCGCCCTGTATTATCTCATAGGGCTCGTAAGGAATAAGAAGGTACGCAATAATATCCGTAACGTGTTCCTGCTGATCCTCAGCCTTGTGTTTTACGCATGGGGAGGCATCTGGCAGCTCGGGCTATTTGTATGCACGATCGCATTTAACTATGCTTTCGGACGGTTTATCGAGCGTGCGAGAATCAATAAAGGCCGCAGGAGCAGCAAGGCAGTATTCGTTATTGGGGTCGCGGTCAACGTATTGGTACTGGCCGTTTTTAAGTATTACACGATGATCGCGTCTATAGTCAGACGGACGGCGGACGGGGACAATTTCTTCAGGGTCCTCTTTACGTTCAGCGGCGCCGCTGACGGAGTATACAAGCTCCTGATGCCGCTGGCAATATCATTCATCACGTTCCAGTCCATCGCGTACCTTGCCGATGTATATCTCCAGAAAACGAAAGCCAGCCGGAACGTATTGACCTTCTCGCTGTTCATGTCGCTGCTCTGCCAGATGACGCAGGGCCCCATAATGAGGTACGGAGACCTTGCCCCGCAGATCGAAGAAAGGCAGCACAGCCTTGACATGTTCCGCAGAGGCCTAAGGCGTTTCTGCTACGGTCTCGGTAAAAAAGTTCTTATCGCTAATACTGTAGGAGCCGCGGCGGATAAGATATGGGCCTTTGAAAATATCGCTGATATGGGCTCCGGCATCGCATGGCTCGGGATAATTCTTTACACGCTTCAGATCTACTACGATTTCTCCGGCTACACGGATATGGCAATAGGTATCGGGGGCATGCTCGGGTTTAAGATAAGCGAAAACTTTGACTACCCGTACACGTCGTTGTCGATACAGGAATTCTGGCGCAGGTGGCATATTTCATTGTCCTCCTGGTTCCGCGATTACATATACATCCCGCTCGGCGGAAACCGTGTTGGAAAAGGCAGGCTTTTCTTCAACCTTTTCATCGTTTTCCTTGTGACAGGCATCTGGCACGGAGCGAACCTGACATTTATTCTCTGGGGACTGATGTTCGCATTGTTCAGCATCATCGAGCGGGCTTTCCTCGGCGACGTGCTCAGGAAGAACCCGGTAAAACCTCTTAACTGGATATACGCCACGTTCGTCGTGATGATGGGCTGGGTGCTTTTCCGCGCTCCGAGCCTGAGTTCCGCTTTTGCGTACTACGGGCAGCTGTTCTCGTTCAAAGCTTCGCTTCAGGGCTATACTGTATTGAGCTACCTGAATTTCGAGGTAATGGTCGCGATGATCGCGGGAATCATCCTGTGCGGACCTGTGCAGCGCGCCCTCGGGAAGCTTTACAAAAAGATAGAAGCGAAACCTTTGTTCCTGTGCGCGGACGGCATCGTGCAGCTGGCAATACTTGTCTGGTCGATGATAATGCTCGTTTCGGGTTCGTACAATCCGTCGATATACGGTAATTTCTGACGGGGAGGCGGGTCAATGAAAAACAGATTTCTCAATGTTTTTTCCGTACTGATCATTGTCCTCGCTTTCGCCGTGATCGTAACTCCGTGGATCATCCAGGCGGCGGCGGGGGACAAGGCCTCTTCCGAAGATGACGGACATGTCGAGAAACGTACTCTTTCTGAGTACCCGGCAGATTATTCGAACGACTGGTTTTCACGCCTTGAATCGTATTATTCGGATCATTCTCCCATCCGCGGCAGGCTGATTGCCCTTGAGTCCGGCGTCAGTCTGAAATACAATTCGTTTTACAGGACGAAGATAAATCCGATGCTTACTAAGATCGTCGTGCGGAATACCGAAAGCCCGTCTGGCGCCACGCCTGCAGAAGGTGAAGCACCTACTGAAGCACCGACGATCGACATAAACATAATTATCGGCCTCAATACTCCCGAACCGACGGAGACTCCGTGTGTGACCGGAACGCCTTACACACCAACGGAAAGCATTGCCCCGACTTACGGAGTAACGGCTGAACCTACGCCCGAACCTACTCCGGAACTGACGCCCGAACTGACGCGCGAACCGACACACGAACTTACGTCTGAACCGACGCGCGAACCAACGAAGGAACCCACGCCCGAACCTACGCCTCACGTACATATTTACGATTCGGGAAAGGTAAGATTCGGCGCCAGCTGCACGCACGAGGGCGAAAAAGTGTACACATGTACCGTCTGCGGCGAGACAAAGACCGAAAAAACGCCTAAGATCGAGCATAATTTCGTTGTCAAAATGCAGAGCACCGCGGATTATGACAATTACGGCTACACGCTGAAAAAATGCAGCGTATGCGGCACGTACTCGCTCGAAGACGTTGTGGCAAAAAAGGTCGATACATTATACCTCGCACCGGAGTATCAGGGCGGGGCAATATTCGGACGGCGCGACTGGCTGTTCTATTCGGGCAACAATTCCGAGGGTTATTACCGCGGCACGAACCTGCTGAGCGACGCTGAGATGGAAGCGTGGAAAAACACATTCGAACAGCTTGACCGCGTGTGCAAAGCAAAAGGAATTGACCTCGTCGTGCTCGTCGCCCCGAATAAAGAGCAGATGTACCCTGAATACATGCCTTCGTACCAGATCGTTTCCCAGACGAAGCGTCAGGATGCGATGCTCGAATATATGAGTGCGAACAGCACGGTCAGATATCTTTATCCGAAGAGCGAGCTTTCGACGACGAAGATATTCTACGACGTATTTTACAAGCAGGATACGCACTGGAACGCCATGGGCGGATTTACAGGCGTTATGGCCGTTTACAGGGCGCTCGGGCTTCAGACGACGAACGTGTTCGAACTGAATGTTAAGCAGACTTCGCGCACCGGAGGCGATCTATCGAACTTCAGCGGATACACTACGACGTACAGGGAATGGTCGTTCAGTTATAAAGAATCGGTAACTTCGACCGTGGAGTATTTTGAGAATCATGTCACTTCTTCGAACACGGAACTTTCGCAGTTCACGACGCCTGAAGCGACGTATAAAGATAAAAAAGTTGTCGTTATGGGAGATTCGTTCAGGCACGCCATGACCGGGATCATGTCTAAAGATTTCGGAAAATCAACGTTCGCGCACAGGAAAGAACTGAACTACGATACGCCTGTAGTCGTTGACGCGATCCGTGAGCTTGGGGAAGGCGACGTGCTCGTGCTCACGTGCGTCGAAAGGCTTGACGAAGATCTTATCCCGGCTGCCGAAAAATTAATAAGCCTTCTGGGCTGATGAAAGAGGATACAGTTTTGAAACAGGAAAAGAACAAGTACAAACGTGCGAATCTGCTGCCTGAGAGCGGCAATAAAAAAATGTCGGTTTTTAAAGAGTATGTGCTGCTTACGCTCGGCTCGCTGCTGATCGCGCTGGAAGTGCATCTGTTTGAAATACCGAACGGATTCACGATCGGCGGAGTGAGCGGTCTCGGTATCGCGCTGGGCAAAGCGCTGAACTTCAATCCGGCAAACTTTATTATCATACTGAACGTCGCGTTGCTCATAATCGGGTTCATATTTCTGGGCAGATTGTGCGGCGTACGCACGGTATATTGTTCGCTCGCATATTCCGGCTTCATCAAATTGCTTGACCTCATAATGCCGATAAGAGAACCTTTAACGGACGAACCTTTGCTCGAACTTTGCTGCGTTATCATAATAACAGCTCTCGGCAGTGCGCTCATATTCCACTACGAGGCAACGTCGGGCGGCACGGATATCATTGCCATGATACTGAAAAAGTTCACGCCTCTCGACGTAGGTATCGCCCTTCTTTGCGTCGACTTTGCGATCGCCATCACGGCGTTCTTCGTGTTCGACATTCAGACGGGTATCATTTCAGTCGTGGGCGTGTTTATAAGAGGTCTGCTGATCGACGCGGTCATAGAGAATTTCAACAGCCACAAGTATTTCACAATAATAACGACGAAGCCCGAGGCGATAAGACAGTTCATTCTGGAAGACCTTTCCCGCGGCGCTACCGTCGTCAATGCCGAGGGTGCGTATACGGGGGAGAAGAAGACTGTCCTTTATACGGTGTGCAGGAGATTCGAAGCAGTAAAACTGAGAAAATATGTACACACCGTAGATCCCGAGGCTTTCGTCGTTATCACAACGAGCAGCGAGATAATCGGCAGCGGATTCAGACACATTCAGTGACCGCGCTTACTTCAGCAGCGAGTCGTATGTTTCCGGATAATGTGCATAAACGAGGGGCAGGTACTGAAGCGCGCCGAGACCCTGGAGCGATTCAAACAGAGAGCGTATCGGGTAGAGATCGCTGTCCCTGCTGATCGACATAATGAGCTGGCCTGCCTCCGTATCTTTCAGCGAAGCAAGGCTGGACAGATCGGCTCCGTCAGAACCGTCGAGTATTTTATTTATCAGTTCGAACATCGTCATTCCGTCCTCGGACAATCCCGGTCCGGTGAGGGAGTGCTTGTCGTTATAATACGAAGTTATCGAAGGCGATATGCCAACAAGTGATTTTTTCAGTCTGGACCATGTGGTCTTTGCGAGCCCCGAACCGCGAAGCGAGATCTCATTGCCCTTCCTGTAAAAGCCGTATTCGGCGAACGGAAGTTCGGTGATGGCGTCATCGGTGTTGTTGATGTTGAAGATATTGTCCCAGAACCCTCCGAGATCCTCTTCGCCCTCGTTCTTATGGAGCGTAAGGCTCGTTGCGAAACAGTAGATATAGTTGAGAGCAGTATCTCTGTGTTCGTTGTAAATATAGCCCAGAAGGTTGGAAACTGATCCGCCGCGCGAGAAGCCGCATATCACGAGCAGGGCATCAGAGTTCTTCGACAATTCGCTCCTGGTGCCGTTATAGATATCTTCAGCGGCAAGGTAGAAGTTCTCGGCAAATCTGGTGTCTTCGGAATGCGACGGCACGAAATCGAAGTTCGAGTACCACTCCGAACCGGAGGTGGGGGCAATATTTATAACATATATCGTCTTATTTCCGCTTTCAGTCGCGATAAGCCCTTTCGCAAGCGTATAGCCTGAAGTGTGCGATTTATCCGATTTCGGTTTGTCGAAATTTTTCTGCTTTACGATGCTGAATCCCATATCCGTCAGGTACGCGGCAACGCCTTCCCTGGATGAATCGTTCGTGCAGAGTTCGAACAGTGTGCGCGCAAACGAAAGATCGTATTCCGTATTCGAGGCAGGGAGGGTCAGAGTGACAAGTTTAGAGGGATCCTGGGTTGGTTCTGCGGTGGGCGTAGGCGCTTCGGTAGCAGGCGCTTTCGTGGGAGTGCTCGTGGGCCTCTGAGTGGGAGTTTTTGTAGGCGCAGGCGTGGGAGTTTTTGTAGGCGCAGGTGTAGGCGTCTTTGTAGGTGCAGGTGTAGGCGTTTTAGTCGGAGCAGGCGTGGGTGTCTTTGTAGGCTCCGGAGAAGGTGTCTGCGTTGGAGCAGGGGTGGCCGTGGCGGGCACTTCGGTGGGTATTTCGGTGGGCACTTCGGTAGGTTCGGCCGTCGGCTCTTCAGTCGCCGGAACTTCGGTAGCAGGCTCTTCCGTAGCCGGTTCTTCGGTCGCCGGAACTTCTGTAGCAGGCTTATCTGTAGCAGGAACTTCCGTGACGGCAGCGGTCTCTTCTGCAGGCGCGTCAGTTGGTTCGGAAATAACGTTTCCATGCGTTGCCGGCGACGCGTCAGGACCGTTATTGTCCCCGGCGCATGCGACGGACAGCACCATTATAAGGGAAAGGAGCAATGCGAGTATCCCTTTTATTGCCGAAGTATTTGTATTCCTGTTCTTTTTCATACGATCACCTTGCCTGTGGTTTTTTTTATTATAACAGAGTAGATCCGCACGTACAACATCGAAAAACGATAAAATGTGCCGGATTTTTATGTTTATTCGCTGATTTCTACGCCGAATTCGGTTATTATGAGCCAGTATACCTGCGCACCCGTGCATCTTACGCGGACGTAGCGTGCGGATATCGGAGTAGTATCGCTGAATTTGCGGCCCGACAGATTTCCCAGAGCGGTCCATTTATTACCGTCGGAAGAGTACTCTACGACGCCCGCACGCAGATAATCATCGTCGTGTCCGGCCACACCCATATTAAGGTAAACGCGCGAAATATTAAACACTGCAGCCAGATCCACCGTAAATGTACTTCCGACCGACGGAGCCCCTGAAGACCAGAAGAAAGTAGAATCATCTCCGTCGATAGCGTTGGAAACCTTATAATCTTCATATGTTGCGAGTGTTGTCTCCGCAGTCTTGTTGTAGAACTCTATGTTATAAGGGGCAACGAGTTCGTTAAAGCGCCTGTTTGAGTTTTTGAAGAGAGTAGTAAGCGTATCCGGGCTCACGATCTTTGAATTTACCGCAGACCTTTTTGAGGCTGTGGTATACATATCAGCGAGCTCAAGGATCTTTGCGATCTCCTCTGCTGTCTTGTCCGCCGCGGAGTCGGTGCCCTGATTTGTAAGCTGCTCCAGCCTGAACAGGGCAATGCCCATCTTTGCGAACGCATCGGCTTTTTCGATCCATTCGTTTATCTCGCTGATCAGTGACGCGGAACCTTTTTCGCGCAGTTCGTTCATGGCTCTGTCAAGCTGTTCGAATTTAACTGCGAGCGTTTCAATATCTTCAGCCGTGTGTGTGCCTTTCCTGTAGTTTCTGACTGCTTCTCTTTCGGAGAAAACCGAACGGTTACCGTTGATAGCCGAAGCGCGGCACAGATCGATCAATTCTTTGTACGAATCTGCGCATTCCGGTTCGAGCATCCTGGCAGCGGCGGAGAGGGAAGCTTCCTGATCGAATTGTTCCGCGTTCCACAGGAAATCGGCGATAGTGAATACAGGTACGAGCGAAGCGTGGCCCTGGTTCATCGGGTTAGATACGAGTCCCGTCATGCTGCCGGGCAAGGTGTTTGACAGACCGGCGCAGGGGCCAAGGAAAAGATTGTCGCCCATCGTGTCGTTTACGGGATAATTCCACCAGATCAGGACCTTCCGTCCGAGCTTTTTGCTGATACTGTCGAGTTCGCTCGTGGTTATAGTTTGAGGCAGCACGTATGCGCCTGTCCACATAAGCACGATCTTTTTATTCAGCAGGGGAGCGATCTTATCCGTGTATTGGGTGAGCATCGCCGCACAGAATTCGGGCGTTATGGCGATCAGATCCGATACGCCTTCATGGGTCTCGCAGAATTTCGTCTGGAAATCGTTAAGCAGTTTCGCGTGGCCTTCTGCGTTGAGAGTCGGTATGTCGTCGAGCAGTATCGAAAAGTCTCTGACTCCTATTTCGTAAAGAGATTCGCATTTTTCAAACAGCGTGTTCAGATCTTTTTCATACCCGTTTCCGAGATTGATATCGAGGCCGGGGGAAATAGCGTACACGAATCTGACGTTGTTGTTCACGGCCGTTTCTACGAGCTCACGCATTTTTGCGATTTCTTCTTCCGTATATTTCAGTCTCCAGCCCGAGCGGTGCTTCTCGTCATCCTTCGGAGCGTAAATGTATGTGTTAAGCTTTACCTTGCCCATAAATTCAAGCAGTTCAAGCCTGAAAGCGTGCGTCCATGCTTTTCCGTAAAAACCTTCTATAACTCCGCGTATCTGCGTATCGGGCGAGTCGGAGATCTCCGCGCCCGGGAGAAAACCGTTCGTAAATAGCTGCGAAAGAGTAGAAACCGCATTCAGCGCACCGCTCCGGCCGCTGCTCTTTACCGAGATCCCGTTATCGCCGATCTTTAGAGTATACGCTTCTGCGGCAAGCTTTTTATCGTTTTCAAACGATATTTTCATGCCCGAATCACCTGTTTTGAATCCGGCGCGAGAGAGTGCCGCGGCAATATCTTCGCTGAGCCCGCTCGTGTTCAGCGTTCCTGCGTCGTAGAAAGCATCTTTTATTTCCGCGCTTTTAGGTTTCGGATAAATATCAAATGACGCGTCTTTGGGGATCAGATCGGGAGACAGTGTCGCGGCGGGGTCGCCTGACGATGGTTCATCCGTGGCCTGCTGACCGTTTCCTTTCGAGCATCCTGCCGCAAAACCAAGAGCCAGCGCAACGGTGACAGTGTAGATAAGCGCATTTAACAGCAGCCTGTTACGCGGCTTTCTGTTTACAATGCTTCTGCGGTTATCCTCCATGATAGACCTTCCTTTCATACGTGTCGGTGTCCAAGATGTTTGTATTATTTTAACATACCCTGAGGTATGTATTCAACCTTGACAAACACGCCCCGCAATGGTAACATTTCACCGGCAAATGACATGTGAAAACAGGAGGTCGAACAAATGCAGATCTGGACCGAATTTTCAACAAAACAGATCTTCGGAAACACCAGACCGGGGCGCGGTTCTTCGGACAGGATAGTTGTCTGCGGAGCGAGAAATGCATATACCGCCGCGCAGGTCGCAGTCAGGGATATCTCGCCGGTAAGAATTACAGGCATCGAGCTGAGACCGGCAGACGGAGGGAACAGTATCCGGGGTATAAAGGCGCGCTTGTTCCGGGAGAATTACGACACATATAACGACAGAACTTCATATCCCGACAGATTGTCGGAGATAAAAGGCGGAAAGATCGATCTGAAGATACCGGCGCATTGCACGCAGGGGTTCTGGATCGATTTTTTTGTATCACGCGCCGCACGGACAGGAATGTACGGATTCACGCTCAGAATATTGACAGAATGCGGAGCGGCCGATGTGTCGATATTTATAAACGTGCACAAAGCGACGGTCAGACAGGCAAACAAATCTACGTTCGGTCACGAGTATTTCTTTAACCTTAACCTCCTTCCGGAAAAGGCGGGTGTCAGGACATATTCAGAAGAGTGGTGGAAACTACTTGAACACTACGCTGACGTTATGCGCGAGCTCAGGAACAATACGATCTGTGTTCAGATGAATTCGCTCCTGACGCATTCGGGCAGCTGCAGGAGCGACGGCGGATATAAGTTCGTGTGGGACGATTTCGACAGATTCGTCCAGCTGTTTATTGACCGCGGTGCGGCAAGGGATTTCACTGTTTCCGGCTTTATCCAGTCGGTCGAGGGCAAGGTGGTTTACGCAATCGGCGAAGGAGGCAGGGGAGAGCAGTTTGACACGTTTTCACCCGAAGCAGAAGCATTCATTACCGCCGTCTATTCCGCGCTCGAGGCGCATCTTAAGAAGAAAGGCTGGGACAAGATCTTCCGTTCTCACATCGAAGATGAACCTCATACCACGGAAGGCTGGCTGTGGGCTGATGCGCTGATAGCCAAAGCGGCCCCGTCGATCGTGACCGGAGAGCCGCTCGATATGATCGAGAGCGCGGAAGTCATCACCAAAACGGCACGCTGGGCGGTTCCGAGGATCAACGTTCACGACGAAGATCCCGATGTTTTCCGCGATATGGTGAAGCGAGGAGGAGAGCTGTGGCTCTATTCGTGCTGCTTCCCGGAAGAAGCGTGGTGGCTGAACAAATTCGTTGACCTTCCGTTTATCCGTTCGAGGCTTATGGAATGGGCGTGCGTCGGAGTCGGGGCAAAGGGTTTCCTGCACTGGGGCTTCAATTACTGGGGCAACGGCGATTCGCTTTACGGTTTCAATGCCGATGCCAGGTTCAAAGGCGACGGGGCAATCGTTTACGCGAATCTGAGGAGAAAGAAGCTTGACCTCGGTCTGAGGTTTATGAACACGCGCGACGGTCTTCAGGATGCCGATCTGTTTATGCAGATACTGGAGCTGGGAGACGAATACCTTGTGAATGCCGCGAAGAAACTGCTGGCGGAGACAACGGGCGGATGTTTTACATATTTCAGCGATGACAGCGTACTGTTCGAAAAGAACTACGAAAGGCTGCTGAGGATGGCGGATGAGTTGTGAATTGCAAATTGCAAATTGAGAAGGAGAGGGTTTATGAACAGTAAGAAACTTATTGAAGGCTTTAAGGAACCGGGTGTTGCGTACAGGGGGAAACCTTTCTGGTCCTGGAACGGCGAACTTGAAAAGGACGAACTGATACGCCAGGTAGGCGTGATGAAAGAGATGGGCTTCGGCGGATACTTCATGCATTCGCGCGCGGGACTCATTACCGAATACCTCGGAGATGACTGGTTCGACATGATCAACGCCGTTGCCGACGAGGGAGAAAAGCAGGGGCTGGAGGCGTGGCTCTATGACGAAGACCGCTGGCCTAGCGGATCGGCAGGCGGAAAAGTAACGATCGACCCGCAGTACCGCATGAAAGCACTTGTATTGACCGAAACCGACCCGGGAGAGTACAGACCGGATCCTGAAGATCTGGCAGTATTTTACGGGCGCGTTGACGGATACAACATTTTCGAGTACCGCGAGCTGAAGAACGGGGAGAGACCTGAGCCTGCGGACGGCTGGAAGGTAATGCGCTTCACTGTCGTGCCTGATCAGCCTAGCAGCGGTTACAACGGCACTACTTACATCGATACGATGAGTCGCAAAGCGACGGACCGTTTCATCGAACTTACGCACGAGGAGTACAGAAAACGCTGCGGGGACAGGCTCGGCCGATCGATAAAGGGTATTTTCACAGACGAACCGCACCGCGGCCATATGCTTGATAACCTCGGCGTGAACGGAGGGACGCGTACCTGCTCGCTCTGCTATACAGACGACCTGTTTGAGGAGTTTGAAAAGAGGTACGGCTACAGCGCACGAGCGATCATACCGGAGATATTCTACAACAAGGACGGAAAGAAGATCGCACCCGTGAAGCACGATATCGTTGACCTCGCGGACGCGCTTTTCCTTGAACGCTTTGCCGCCCCGATCAACGAATGGTGCGAGAAGAACGGCATCATTTTCACCGGCCACGTGCTGCATGAAGATTCGCTTTCAAATCAGACTGTTCCGAACGGTTCGCTGATGCGCTTTTACGAGCATATGGGTTACCCCGGAATCGATATTCTGACTGCGGGCAACCGCTGCTACTGGGCCGCAAAACAGCTTGAATCGTCCTGCCGCCAGCTCGGTAAACCTTGGCTGCTTTCGGAACTTTACGGCTGCACAGGCTGGCAATTCAATTTCAAAGGCCACAAGCTTGTCGGTGACTGGCAGGCATTGTTCGGGATCAACCTCCGCTGCCCGCACCTGTCGTGGTACACGATGGAAGGCGAGAGCAAGCGCGATTATCCCGCCAGCATCCTTCACCAGTCAACGTACTATAAAGATTACAATTCGGTCGAGTCATATTTCGCTCGTTTCGGCTACGTGATGCAGCAGGGAAGACCTCTGTGCGACGTGCTCGTGATCAATCCTATTGAGTCCGTCTGGAGCCGCGTGCATATCGGCTGGGCGAGGTGGATCAGCTCGGTAGATCCGGAGATAAACGTGCTCGAAGACAAGTACAGACGTCTTTTCCATATGCTTACGGAGCGCCAGATCGATTTCGATTACGGCGACGAAGAAATGATGAGCCGCCTGGCGAAGGTCGAGATGAGAGACGGAAAGCCTGTCATCAGGGTAGGGGAAGCAGTATACCGCAGCGTCATTGTGAGCGGCGCAGAAACTCTAAGATCTTCCACATATAAGCTGCTGAAGAAATTTGCGGACAAGGGCGGAAAACTCGTGTTCGCGGGAGAGGCACCCGGATATATTGACGCACGTCCTTCCGCGAAACCGGCAGAACTGGCGAAGAAAAATGTCAGTGTGGAATTTGACGGCGACGCACTCGCCGGAGCGATCAGGGACGAACTCGGAACCGGTATCACTGTGACGTGCGGCGGAAAAGCCGAAAGACGAGTTTTTGTCCAGGCCAGGTTCGACAGTGACAACGGAAATATGTACGTCGTGCTTCTGAATACTGACGGCGGGAATAAGATCGACGGACTCAAACTGAAGGTGCGCGACAATTCCGGCCTGCTCAAGGGGCGCGTATGCGTGCAGGAGTGGATGCTTATCGACGGCAGCAGGTACAGCGTTCCTCACAAGCGTTCCGGCAGCGTGATCTCACTCGATGTCGATATGCTCCCGGGCGGAGAGCATGTGTTCGTGTTCACACCTGACGCAGAGCGCCTGAGCGTTAAGCCCGGCACCGGGAAAACCGTGAGCGTGAAGACCGCAGGGCCTTCCTTTGACTATACGATGGCAGAGCGCAACGTGCTTGTCCTCGATAAAGCCGGATTCAGACTGAACGGCGGAGAATGGCAGGAAGAGCGTGAAGTACTTAAAGTTGACAGAGCCGTTCGCGATATGGTCGGTATCGAACACCGCGGAGGCGGAATGCTCCAGCCGTGGTACGCCAGACTCAACTACACAGAAAAGTACGGCAAACTTGAGCTCCGCTACGGTTTCAAGGCAGAGGCCGTGCCTGAAGGAGATGTCATTCTGGCCCTTGAAAGGCCTGAAAACTGGACGGTAAAACTTAACGGGAAAACGCTTAAGCATAAGCCTGAGGACGGCTTCTGGATCGACAACTGTCTCCAGGTTCTCAGAGTCGGAAAGGGGATAATCCGCGAAGGAGGCAACGTCCTTACGCTTACGACGGAATTTATGCGCACGACGAATATCGAGGCGGTCTATCTGATCGGAGACTTCGGAGTTAAAGCGTCGTGGAGCGGCAACACTCTCACCGGTCTTCCCGAAAAGATCGGGTATAAAAACCTGCGCGAGTACAATATGCCTTTCTACACCGGCCCGCTTACGTACCACCTTGGCAAGCTCCGCAAGCCCGGGAAGGGCGGCAGGGTCGTTCTGCACATTTCTGAGTTTGTCGGCAGCCTTGTAAAGGTCACGGCAGGCGGAGATATCTGCTCGCCTGACAGGAAGGTGCTCGGCTGGGATCCGTACGAGGCGGACGTTACCGACTGGGTCAATGCAGGCCTTCTCATTGATGTCACGCTCGTTCCGAGCCGCAAGAATCTGTTCGGACCTCTCCACCAGCTTCCGGCTGATCCGGGGGCAACAGGTCCGGATTCTTTCTGCACCGGCGGCCCGGGCTGGAGCGATGAGTACGCTCTTATCGACAGCACAGTGGGCAAGATCCTGATCATGTACAGGAAGGATGACGAATGACAGCTTCGCCGTGATCTGAGGCCGGTTTCTGAGCGGAATTCCGGCAAAAAATCCGGTTGACAAAGTTTATACAGAACTGTATAATACGGGACGCGCACAAAAAAAGCGCGTCCTTTTGCTCTTATATCTCAGTAGGTAGAGCGCATCCTTGGTAAGGATGAGGTAGTCAGTTCAATTCTGACAGGTAGCCCCATTTAATAAGCTGGCGTAGCTCAATAGTTAGAGCAGGTGAT
>JAGADO010000080.1 GCA_017613535.1 Clostridia bacterium
AGAAGTCTGGAACAGGTACGCTCACATATTGATCTCGCTCGACGACAGCGAGCCCTTCGAGCTGCTCGGCCCCGACTACTACCGCCTGCACCTGACCTACGAGAACGCCAAGCTGCTGAAGATCAAGTATTATTATTCATACTCCAAGCCCGACGAACAGAAGATCGCGGATTATAAACTGACCTGCGTATACTGCGACGACGTCCGCCGTCAGTATATTTACGAGATCGGTTAACAGAGAGGTATCATAATTGAGAACGCTTATCGTCATACCCGCTTATAACGAGGAATCGAGCATTCTTTCCACCGTCCGGTGCGTCCTCGACCACAACGAACGCACCGGCGCCTCCTACGACGTGCTGGTGATAAACGACGGCTCGACCGACGGGACAGAGGACATCCTCCGCGAAAACGGCATCCCCCACGTAAGGCTCATTGAGAACCTCGGGATAGGCGGAGCGGTCCAGACCGGCTTCAAATACGCCGTGACGCACGGCTACGATATCGCCGTCCAGTTCGACGGTGACGGACAGCACGACGTCGAATACGTCAAGGACATCGTCGGCGAGATAGAAGCCGGCAGGTGCAATATGGCGATCGGCTCCCGGTTCGTAAAAAAGGAGAAGAAAGGCTTCAAGTCGTCCGCCGCCAGAAGGATGGGCATAAAGATCATCTCCGCCTTCATCAGGCTGCTGACAAGAAAGCGCATCTGCGATCCCACCTCCGGATTCAGAGCGTGCGACAGGGAGCTGACGGCGCTTTTTGCCGAGAACTATCCCACGGAGTATCCGGAGCCCGTTTCCGAGGTAACGGTGCTGAAGCGCAAATACCGCATATCCGAGGTCCCCGTCGAAATGCACGAGCGCAAGGGCGGCAGATCGTCGATACGCGCCTGGAAGAACGTGTATTACATGGTGAACGTACTGATCGCCATGCTCGTAGAAAGTTTAAAGAGGTATTAGTATGTCGTTAAGTGCAAA
The DNA here is from genome assembly GCA_017613535.1 of Clostridia bacterium. GTDB lineage: Bacteria > Bacillota > Clostridia > UBA1212 > UBA1255 > UBA1255. The sequence continues at coordinate 981 of JAGADO010000080.1, forward strand.
GCTTCTCGCGCTCGCCTTCATCATCATCGTAGCCCTGGCGATCTTCATCATCGTCAAGAAGGGCAAAATATCCCTGAAGTATTCCATAATCTGGTTCGCGTGTCTGTTCGTTCTCGCGCTTTTCACGCTCTTCCCGGGCCTGCTCGCGTGGATAACGAAGCTCTTCGGCATACAGATATCGTCCAACTTCATATTCGCGTTCATGATATGCACGCTCTTCATCATCTGCATATCTCTGACCGTAATAGTGTCCGGTCTGACCGAGAAGGTCAGAAATCTGATCCAGGAGGTAAGCATCTTAAAAATGAAAGAGACGAAAAAGAAAAAGATCAGCCCGACGGCCGGTGAAGGCGCGAGCGATCTTTGCAAAAAAAACGAGGATGGTCATATGAAGTATTTATTGGTAGCGTTATATCTGATCCTTACGGTTTCGGGATTGATCCTTTATAAGCTCGGCGCGAATAAAGGCTTCAGCGCCTCCGTCAGCGGAGGCTTCTTCAAGCTCGACCTCAGCGTGATCTCGATCATAGGACTGCTGTTTTATCTCGTCAGCTTTCTGATCTATATATTCATTCTGCCGAAGTTTGAGCTCAGCTTCATCATGCCCCTGACCTCCGCGATCAGCTACATGAGCATTTTTATCCTGTCTATACTCATCCTGAAAGAGACCGTCACCGTGACCGGCATTATCGGCGCGGTGATAATAGGCATCGGCATAGTTATTATCAATCTAGGGAAATAGGTGGCATCATGCCCATTCATACCTTCGTCATACTCGCATACAAAGAATCCGCTTATCTTGAGGATTGTATAAAGTCAGTTCTGGACCAATCGGCAGAGAGCGAAGTTCTTATTGCTACCTCGACCCCGAACGCCTTCATCAACGAAACGGCGAAAAAATACGACCTGCGCGTTATCGTCAATGAAAAAGGCAGTCTCGGAATAGGATACGACTTCGATTTCGCGATCGGTTGCGGAAAAACCCCTCTGGTCACGATCGCGCACCAGGACGACGTCTACGACCGCACCTACGCTGAGGAAATGATAAAAGCGTACGGCAAATACGGCAACGCCTTGATCATATTCCCCGATTATTATGAGATCAGAAACGGATTCAAAACTTACGGCAACAAGAACCTGAGGATAAAAAAGACGCTGCTGTTCCCTCTTCGCTTCAAATGCTGGTCCGGCAGAAAGTTTATTAAAAGATCGGCGCTCAGATTCGGAGACGCCATATGCTGTCCCGCCGTTACGTTTAACACGCTCAAGGTTTCCGTTCCCGTTTTTGAGAGCGATCTGAAATGCGACATCGACTGGCTCGCGTGGGAGAGGCTTTCACGCGAAAAAGGGCGTTTCATTTACGTCCATAAGCCTCTCATGGGACACCGTATACATTCCGGATCAACAACGACAGACATAATCAACGATAACGCAAGGACTGCTGAAGACTATATCATCCTTCGGAAATTCTGGCCAAAGCCAATTGCGAGAATAATACAAAAACTCTACTCTTCTTCCGAACACAGCAACGACCTTGACAAAAAGAACAAAAAGCGCCCTTAGTCAGACATTTGACATAGGAAAAACTGCCCGCTGTGCGCAATGCACGGCGGGCAGTTTTCAGTTTAATACATCAGAAATGCCGAATACCGTTTAAAACGCATC
>JAGADO010000081.1 GCA_017613535.1 Clostridia bacterium
CTTTTTTATGGCCGCTTTTGGCAAATTTAGGCAATGAAACGCCTCTCTGTCCCCCGTTCCACCTCCGCTCCGCCCCCCCGTTCCGTGCAAAAAAAAGCCGCCTTAAAACCTTATGTTTTAAGACGACCTGTAAAGCGCGCCCAGCAGAGCTCGAATCCACAACCTTCTGGTCCGTAGCCAGACGCTCTATCCAGTTGAGCTATGGGCGCGTGAAGCTGCCTTTCCCCGGCAGCAACGGTGATTATACTCCGGCAGTTTTTAAATGTCAAACATTTTTGCCGAAATTTCAGATAATTTTCTGCGCAGGCAGGAAAACATCGTGCCGGACGGGCAGTTTTCCTTTACATTTTCACGTCAATGTGGTAGAATCGCTGACGGTAAAAAACCACAAACAAAATCAAGGGGAATTGCCATGAAAAAAATCAATAAAAAAAGCCTGGTAAAAGCAGCACTGCTAATGCTCGCCGTTGTCCTTGTCGCCGGAGTGTTCGGCTGCAAAAAAACGGTGATACAGTACGGTGACGTTGACCAGACATTGACGAAGGACGACCTTCTTATTAAGGGAACGATCAAGTTCACGGAAAACAACGCGAGTAACACCGAAGCTGACTCGCTGGCGCCGAAAGCGATCGTTGCCGCATTCGAAAGAGCGTATCCGGGCACGAAAGTCGTATACGAGGAAGCCGCTTCTTCGAGCTACGCGACCAGGATCTCATCCGGAGACATCGGCGACGTGTTCTGGGGAGACGCATCGGACCTGCATAACTACCACACGAACCACAATGCATTGATGCCGCTCGACTCGTACATCAAGCCTCTCGACATTGACCTCGGCGAAGTTTACACCGGTGCGATCGATATCGGTAAGATCGACGGCAGACTCTATATGGCTCCCAGAAATATCGGCGAGCACATACTTGTGTATAACAAAGACATCCTTTCCGAAGCCGGTCTTGATATGGACAATACCCAGGCGCTTCCGTGGGATACGTTCAAATCGATGTGCAAACAGATGACCAAGTTCGGAGACGACGGAGTTCTTACTCAGGTAGGCGCTTCGCTTAAAGTCTGGTGGCATCCGATATTCCAGGTGTTCTTCCGCGGATACGGCGGAAAATGGATCGACAGCGTTGAGCACAGAGTAACGATCGCCGACAGCACCGAAGTAATGCAGGGCGTGAACGAATTGTTTGACGGTCTCCGCGAAGCCTGGATCTATCCGGAAGACATTGCCGGCAGCATCAAAGGCGAACTTGGTGAAAAATATAAAGGAATCAGCAACACCTATTCGCAGGCATGCTTCAAAAACTTCGGCGATCTGAGCTGGACGGTGTCGTACGGAACGGCATACGATGCGCTGAGCATCGACTGGGATTTCTGCCCGTTCCCCGCGCTCCCGACCCACACGGTCTCCACCGGCGCTACAGGTTATCTTGTTTACAACCGCACTACGAACCCTGATACCGCGGCTGCGTTTGCACTCTTCTTCCTTACCGAAGACGGACAGCGCGCATACCACGGTCAGACGGGCGGAAACGTTCCGCTTGTTAAATCGCTCGCACACGAAGATTTCTGGCACGAGCAGGGAACTGTCTGGAGCGGTAAAAACTACGACGCGTTCGTTTCCTACGCTGATCAGACTCAGCCTACGAACGTTGTGACAATGGCTCCTCAGGAGGTTGCCGATCTCTTCTCTACATCGGCAATGCAGAATCTGTTCATCAGCGTGCTGAACGGCAATATGGACGTGTTCACGGCTTTTTCGCAATTGCAGACAAAGGCCAACGAGAAGTGGTCAACGATAATGGATTGATCTCTGATCATTGTTTTTTGGTTTTCGGTTTTACGTATTCTTTACTGACGTTGAACAGCCCGGCGGATAACCGGGCTGTTTAATATATACAGAGTATGTGTTTAGAATAAGCTTTGGGCTCTGAGGCTGAAATATCAGAATCTGTCTGTGAGTTTATAATCGATTGCCGGAGCGCCTTCCGGCACCGTGTACCCGATATCTGCCGGTTTTGCCCAATGCACGGCGTTGTGAATAATGCGTTGTACGTATTCATTATAGAAGGAGCGGCAGAATTCGTGGCCGGGCTGGAAGTAAAACACCTTGCCGGCGCCGCGGTAGTAGCAGAGTCCGGATCTGAATATGAATCCGTCTTCGAACCACGATCCGAATACGAGTTCGTCGGGCTGCGGCACATAGAACGGTTCGCAGTAGAGTTCTTCGAAAAGTTCGAAGTGGTCCGGGATGCCTGCGGCGATCGGGTGTGCGGGCAGCAGATTCCATACGATCTCGTGCTGGTCGCGTCCCCATGACAGGTTTCCGTTGGTGCCGACAACTTCTCTGAATACTTTCGAGTGGTGGCCCGAGTGGAGGACAACAAGTCCCATGCGTCCTTTGTATATTCTGTCGCGTATGCGGGCAACGAGCTCGTCGGGTACTTCGTGGTGTGCCATGTGTCCCCACCAGATCAGTACGTCGGTGTTGTCAAGCACTTCCGGCGGCAGTCCGTTCTGGTCGTCGTCGAGCGCCGCCAGTCTTACGTTTAATTGTTTGTCCCTGTCAAGGAATTCTTTTATGAGTCCGTGTATTCCGTTCGGGTATATCGCTTTACACGCTTCCTCGAATCTTTCGTGCCTGAATTCGTTCCATACGGTCACGTTGATCTTTTTTTCCATATGTCAGACCCCCTTTTGAGATATTATACCAGATCGAGGCGTGGAAAAGCAAACGGCGAGTTAATTGCAAATCAGAAATTGCAAATGGCAAATTACATGTGGAAAACAGATTGAAAACTGTGGAAAAACCGGTCTCTGTCCCCCGTTCCACCTGTGGAAAAGCCGGCCTCTGTACCCCGTTCCGCGAACCGTGAGCACGCTCCGAATTTCGGGGAAAACGAAATTCTGCCGCATTGCTCACGGCTTCGCTCTGCCCTGGAAATATGAAAAAACCAATCTCTGAATGAATTAAATGCTTAAAATTTTGCCGGGAAAATCGGCAATATCGTCCGAATTATGAGTGATTATGACGATTGGGCCGCCGTTCTGGCAAAGGTTTTCTTTATGAATCTGACGGCCGAGGAGCGGGTCGCGGGATCAAGGCCTTTGAGCGGCTCGTCAAGGATGGTCAGCGAGACAAAAGAACCGGAGGCGTCGATCGATCGGGCGGCGAGGGCAGCGCGCGCAATGGCGACGCGCTGGCGCATTCCGCCGGACAGCTGGCCCGGCCGCTTCATAAAATCGGCCGGGCCGAGGCCCAGGGCTGCCAGAAAAGACTCGGAGAGAGCGCGGGCCTCGACC
>JAGADO010000082.1 GCA_017613535.1 Clostridia bacterium
ATCTGTAAATTCTACCGCCGGAGAACGGTACGGTTCATCGTTATCCGCGCCGCCGTTTTCTCCGGGTCTGCATCCGCCGGCTGCGATCAGGGACAATGTTAGCAGCATTGTCAGCACCGCTGCGGTCGATCTGTTTCCTATCCGTTTCATGCGCTTCATCATCCCGTTCGCTCTGCGTCAATACCGGGCGATCACCGTGTGCTGCGTCCCTGCTTCGGCGGTGAATTCGATCCACGCCCACTTCCTGTCTCCGGATTCGAACAATCCTGCGTCTACGGGCGCTCCGTCAACTTCCACGGTTATTTCTTTGACGTCCGCCGGGAAAGGCCCGAGCCTGTACTTCACTGCAGTAAACCCGTCGTTCTCCAGCAGCGTAAAATCCATTTTCTGCACGCCTGCAGAGGAATTATCGACCGCCATTTTTACCGCTCCTCCGGTGCCGCCCGCCGGAAGCGCCTCGACCGAAACGCTCCAGCCGTCCGCAAGCCGCGGCATTACCTTCAGCACTCCGGAACCGTCCGTCACCGGCGATACTCCGAGCGACACGAGATATGTGAGCAGCGCTTCGCAGGTATGCACCAGATTTTCAAAATCGCCCGTCCTGCGCAGGATATTCCTGCTCGAATCAACCGCAAAAGCCTCCGGCACGCCGTAAGGGCTCGGATAACGGGGTGCATAACATATTTTGGACAGATTGTTCATCAAAATAGTGGCGTCGTCCATCCGGTCGAACAGCATTGCGTTCTGAAGCATCGTGCAGTGATCGTAGCCGGTGCCCCATGTACCCCAGTATCCGTCGTTGGTCTCGATCAGTTCGCTAAGATCCGCGGCGTAGGACTTGCGGGACCTTTCCACAAAATCCTGATCCATGTCATTGACGTCGTAGCCGTACAGATATGACATAAACACCAGGGATGGATCCCGGTCCTTGCCCTCGCCCGAAAAGTCCCAGGAACCGTCTGCCTGCGTAAAGCGTCGCAGAATGCCGTTTTTGAATTCAGCGGCACATTGACGCCATCTGCGCGCTGCGTCGTGACGGCCAGCGGTTTCGGCCATCTCGGCGTAGGCCAGCAGTCCGAAATAGCAGGGTTCGTTGCAGTAGAGCGAATAACCCATCCAGCCTGCGCAGCCCTCAGATTCCGCGTACAGCACGTGGTCTTTGCAGAATGTTATATCTTCATGTTCAAAGCACCAGAGTATCCATTCAGCAGATTCGTTGATGTACTTCCAGTTATCGTTCACCCATTCCGCACCGCCGCCCGAATCCTTCCAGACAGTGTAATTTGAGAGCATCATGAGCCCGTGGCCGTCCTGCTCGGTATTGCTGAGCTTCCAGGCATCCTTGCCGTACACGGAGGCGTCGCTGTACTTCGTTAAAGGGAATCCGGTGGAACGGTAGTTGTTCGGATCGTTCACCAGCATCGTCATGTGACCCGGGATCGAGACGTCAAAAATCGTGATATTGTGCTCGGGATAATACATCAGCATTTTGTTGACGTAATTTACCGCCTGCGCCGCCCGGTCGCGGTAGCCGTACCCTGACAGCGCAAACACGACTTTATTGCGGGAATACATGCGGTTTCCGTAGGCACTGCCCAGGGAATACGTGCCTATCCCGCCGTAAATATATTGTTCGGAGCGGTCCAGCGATTCCGGGAACAGTCCGTTTCGCTTTATCCTGCCGGCAATATCCGAGGAGCTGAATTCTATCACGCCGGTGGCAATGTTGGCATAGGGCGTACCGCTGAACACTATCCTCGGTCCTTCGTAGTTGTCGCCGTATTCCACGACGGGCGCATTCAGCCAATCCGCTTCTCCGGTGGTCACAGCAGTGCAGAGGCGGTCAAGGGCGTCAATTATTTTATCATTGACCGGTTCGGCGCTGTTTACCGTATGGGCCGCAAAAAACTCTGCGGCGCCGTCCCGGGACAATATCTCCCGCACCGCCTCGTTGCCGCTTTCCTCCCGTCCGGAAACGTTCACATCCGTTATCACCGGGCAGCCGGACTTCTTTGTATTGTCCGCCAGCAGCACCCGTTTGAGCGCCGCACCGCGTCCGAGTCCGCCTGCCGCGATCCGCAGAGTGCAGACTTCGTTGCCCTCGAACGCGCCGTACAGACAAAGCGTCTCTTTGAGCAGCGCCTGCAGCCCGTTGTCTGCGCCTTCGCCTTTAAACGGCAGCGACGCCTGATTCCAGTGTTCGCGCCACCATAACGTGTATCCGAATATCAGCGGCACTTTTTCCGTTTCACCACCGGCGTACTCCAGCACGAGCTCGCCCGCGGTATCGCCAATGAAAAACACGTCGCAATATCTGGTATTGCCCCAGGGCCAAGTGCCGCCCCGGTCCGGGTCGTTGTACCCGCCCGAGACATAAACGTATTCAGCCGCCTGGCTGTTCTCCTCTGCTTCCCAGAGAACGCGGGCATTTGCGTAGTCCATTTCTATATACACCTCGCCGTGGCTGTCATCGGTTTGTTCTCCGGTTCTTCCGGCCCTGCCGCATGAAGATGCCAGTGACAAGCTTATCGCCGCGGTCAATACCAGTGAAAGTACCCGTTTTCGGTACGTGCGGCCCATCAGCTTATTTCTTTTTCTTCTTTAACACGATCGCGATCACGGCGATGACAACGAGCGCTGCAGCGACGCCAACGACGGCCCAGATCCAGGCCTTGTTAGACGAATCTTTGGTTTTCCCGTTGGGATCGGTATTGTCCGCCGGTTTATCCGTGGCTGCCTGCTCGGTGGGAGCGGCTTCAGTTGCCTTCGGCTCTTCCGTAGGCTGCTCCGGCGCTTCGGTAGGCTGGGTCTCCGCGGTAGGCTCGGCGGTAGGAGTTTTCTGCTCGGAAGGCAGTCCGTCGGGATACTCGGTGTATATCGCTTTCGTGACCTTCATCTCCGTCCAGGCAGTCTCTATACCGATGCAGCCCTCGTGTGCCTCCGGGCTGAAGTAGTCAACCGCCAGTTCAACACCGTTGACCTTATACACGATCTCCTCAAACGAAGCGGCATACTCTATCACAACATTGAGATGGATCGGAACCTCGTCAAGTCCCTCAGGCAGTTCCATCTCGCTGTTTCCTACAATAAACACCCCGTCCCGGGTCTTCGGCATCATTGTCAATCCGCCTCTCAGATAAAGCCGGTTCTTTACCGCTTCGTCAATGGCTTCGTCCTCTTCCGGTACTCCCAGGCTAAACGTATAGTACAGCCAGCCCTCGCCCCAGACGTAATCGTTGTCCACCACCGATAAGATGTCAACGTCGAATTCCATGGTGAACGACACGGTGCCGTCAACGTATTTGTCCGATCTCACAAAGATCGTATTTGATGTAATCGGCGCATGCAGGCCGTTCGCGTCAACATTAAAATTATTTCCCGCAAACGTCACTGATTTCCATTCAAGGTTCGTTTCAAAACCGGAAGATTCGCCTGCCTCCTCGGCAAATCCCGCCAACGGCAGCAATACCATTACCAGGCAGAGCAGCAAAGCTGTAAATTTCTTCATAATATCGGACCTCCTGTTGTTGATCTGACTATAATTATACTCAAATCGTGTCAATTTTATATAGACAAAAACGCACAGTTGATGGACAATTCCGCTGCCTGCCTCCGATGACCGGGGCAATTTTGCCTGCTCCGGAGCCCGCAAAAATTGTTAAAAATTCTGTTTCTATATCTTGTGGAGTTATCCACAGCTTATTACTATTACTTGTGGATAACTTGTTTTTTTGCTGTTTTGTGTCAAAATTTCTTCGAAATTATTTATTGCAAACAATTTGTTTCTTCTGCTATATTATCCGACGCATCGGACTGCGACTGAAAACGAACGCGCACTAATGTAACATACGTAAAAGACCAGCCGATCCGATCAAAATAATTTGCCTTTTCCAAGGTTGCCGCAGCTTCACACCGGGTGGAATTCTACATCAAGGTCACAGTCAACAGCACGGTCAGGCCTTTGAAAATATAGATCAAAAGATAAATCTTCCGAACTATCCATAATTGTCCGGATGAATGAGTTTGCGAAAATCTGATGAAAGGACTTGGCCGCGATGTTTGCCCCGGGTTACACTGACGAACAACTCAGTTCCATCTGGACAGCTTGTCTTGCAGAACTGAAAAAAGAAATCTCTCCAATTGAATACGACTCCTTTATTGACCCCATCAAGCTGGAAGATATTTCAGAAAATGTGGCAGTTTTGACCGTACCCACCGAGTTTTATATTCAGCAGATAGAGAAAAAGTATCATAACGCTATTAAGAACGTGCTGATGGAGAACACTAAAACGTACCTTACTCTGCAGTTTTTTGAGAAGGATAAGTATACTAAAAAGCGCGTAAAAGAGGATAAAAACGGCTTTTTTGAGTCTCATCTGAACAAACAGTATACGTTTGATTCGTTTATCGTAGGAAATAATAACCGCATGGCGTGCGCCGCGGCGATCGCTATCTCCGAATCTCCCGGTACCGCGTATAATCCTTTCTTTATATACGGTCAGTCCGGTCTCGGAAAGACGCACCTTATGCAGGCGATTGGAAACAAGATCCTTGAAAACGATCCTACGAAAAAAGTGCTCTACGTAACGTCAGAAACATTCACGAACGAATTCGTTGACGCAATCACACATAAAACGAACGAAGAATTCAGGAATAAGTACAGAAATATTGACGTGCTGCTGATCGACGACATACAGTTCCTTTCAAAGATGGAGCGTACGCAGGAAGAATTCTTCTACACGTTCAACGCGCTCTATGAAGCAAAGCATCAGATCGTCATTTCGTGCGACAGCCCGCTGAATAAGATCGAGATCCTTGAAGACAGATTGCGCACCAGATTCGCCTGGGGACTTATTGCCGACGTTCAGGCGCCGGATTATGAGACTAAAGTCGCGATCCTCAACAGAAAAGCTGAAGAAAAAGCTATCGAAGTTGATAATGAGATACTCGACTACATTGCCTCCTACACCGGCGATAATATCCGCGAGCTCGAGGGCGTTATAAATCACCTTTCGATGGCGCTTCACCAGGGCCAGGAGATCGATATGAACCTCGCAAAAGAGGCTCTGAAACATATTTCAGATGATAATTTGCATGAAATCACCGAGGGTGTTATAATTGACTCGGTATCCAGATTTTTCGGCATAAGTGTAGAAGATCTGCTATCTAAAAAAAGAACGAAGGAACTGGTATTTCCGAGGCAGATTGCCATGTACCTCTGCCGTACGCTGTTAGACATGTCGTTCCCTAATATAGGAAAGGCATTCAACGGAAAAGATCACTCCACAGTGATGTACGCCGTCGAACAGATCTCCAACCACATCGAGGTCAATAGCGAACTTCAGCACACGGTCGATGAGCTTAAGAAATACATAAACAGCGGAAACGTAGCATAAGCCTGCGAAAAAGCAATCCGGCTGACAGTTTAAGGACGAAATTCGTCCTTTTACTATTTTTCCTGCATTGACGCAGCGAAAAAAGCGCAAATTTAGGTATACTGCCGGAGTTTTCCACAGTTTATCTGTTGAAAAGTTGATAACTTTCTGTGGAAAACTTTTGTGGTATCCTCTCCTGTGGAAAGTGTGGAAAACTTTTGAAAACTTTCAACAGGGTTTTTAACAGGCAAAAAGCTATATAAAATAAGGCTGGAATGACGTTTTCCACATTTTCCGCAGGCCCTACTACTATTACTACTACAATAATATATATATAAAAGAAAAATAAGCGCCCGGATGAATCAAAAATGAAACTGACCTGCAACAGAGACAATCTTATCGAAGGATTAAATATCGTTCAGAAAGCGGTACCCTCGAGATCAACTCTCAGCATACTTGAGGGAATACTTATCGAAGTAGGAGAAGAAGTAAGGCTCACAGGTAACGACAGCGATTTCGGCACGGTTTACGAAGTTCCCGGAATCATTGAAGAAATAGGCAGCATCGTCGTAAATTCCAAAACATTCGGCGATATCATACGTAAATTGCCGGACGTGTACGTAACGCTCGAGACTGATAACGGCGGAAGCATGCTCTTTATTTCGAGCGGTAAGGCAAATTACAAAATCAAAACCATCTCCCCGGAAAACTATCCGCCTGTATCATTCCTTGACACCACCTCCTCTATCGAGATCAATGCTGAACTGCTTCAGTCAATGATCCGCGAGACCTCCTTTGCCGCCAGCATCGAAGATAAGAGGATTATTCTCCAGGGCGTGTATATGGAACAGCACGAAAATGAAATGCGCTGCGTCGCTATCGACGGCTACCGTCTGGCGCTTAAAATCGCTACTCTCCCCTCCGCAAACGACTACGGCGTAATAGTTCCTACTAAAATACTTAACGAACTTGTGAAATCGCTCAAACCGACGGATGAGAAGGTTAAATTCTGCGTCAACGAAAATCAGATCATGTTTTATACCGAGAATTTCCGCATGGTATCGAAGCTCTATAAAGGCGATTACATCGATTACCGCCGTATGATACCGCGCGACTTCAAAACTTCCGTTACTGTTGACACTAAATCGCTGCTGAGCGCTCTTGAAAGAGCTTTACTCGTTATCAACGACGAAAAACGCTTCCCTATTACACTCGATTTTTCAGGAAATGATGAGATCACTGTTGCGGTCACGACTGAGATCGGTGCTGTTAAAGAGCAGGTCAGTGCTCAGATCTCCGGCGATGAGCTCACTATCGGCTTCAGCGCAAAAAATTTCATAGAGACGCTCAGAGTTATTACGGACGAAAAGATCGTTCTCTCCCTCTCATCGCCTCTCAGTCCGTGCATCATTACTGGCGAAAGCGACACGTCATTCACATACCTGATCATGCCGATAAGGACGAGATCCTGATAAACGCAATATAGCAAAATAGTATAAAAACGCAGAAAAACCGGTTTTAAATGTTCGTATCTAAGATTGAACTGCAGAATTTCCGTAATTATGAGACGCTGAGCGCAGAGCTCGGAAGCGGCGTGAATGTTTTTTACGGAAATAACGGCCAGGGCAAAACGAATATTCTGGAATCGGTTTTTTTGTGCGCGATAGGCCGCTCGTTCAGGTTCAGCAAAGACGCGGATCTAGTGATGAACGGCAGGGACAATTATTCGGTTTCGTTGTCGGTCGGCGACGATATTACGAATGATATATCTATAAAGTACAGAACGGGTCAACAGGGATTGCCCGCTGGCGGTGAGAAGTCCGCCAGGGTCAACGGCCTTTATCTCCGCCGCCTCGGTCATCTGATGGGAAATTTATTGTCCGTCATCTTCTCTCCGGAAGATCTCGAGATCGTCAACGATGGTCCGTCCGTCCGCCGTAAGCTCCTTGATATCGTAATTTCCCAGATATATCCTTCTCATTACTTCGATCTTCAGCAGTATAATAAGATAATTTCTCAGAAAAACGTGCTTTTGAGAGACTTCAGCACCGAAAAATCCGGTCTTTCTGAGCTTCTGGATGTGTATAATGAGCAGCTTTCGGCAGCCGGGTCAAGAATTTCCGCCAGGCGCCTTCTTTTCAGTCGCGAGCTTGAAGAATACGCCTCGCTCAAAAACAGCGAGATATCTGCCGGAGAACAGCTTTCTTTTCAGTATTATTCAAACTTTTTCACTGTATCAGCATTAGAAACTGATAATTTTGAAGATTATTCTAAAAAAATCCAGTCAGAATTCGATGAAATACTCTCATCTCGCAAAACAAGAGAAATCGAACGCGCGCATGCGCTGTACGGCCCCCAGAACGACGATCTGCTGATATCACTTAGCGGAATGGATCTCCGCCGCTTCGGTTCGCAGGGACAGAAAAGGACCGCGGTGCTGTCAATAAAGCTTGCCGAAACGCTGCTTTTATACAAGCATACCGGCAGAAAACCGGTCCTGCTGCTCGACGACGTATTCTCCGAACTTGACGAAACGCGCTGTTCCCTGCTGCTCGGCAGCACCGAAGGATTTCAGACGCTTCTGACAACGGCAAATCTGTCTGAACTCCCTCGTAAAGTTCGCGACAACGCAAAAATCTTTTTTGTTAAATCCGGCACCTTAAAGTTGATATAATCAAAAAAAAGTGGTATAATTGACTTTGTAAGGCGGGTTACCTCTTTTCCGGTATGTGAGTACGGAAAAAGCGAAAAACGTCTTTAGCCGTGACTGAAGGGGCTTTTTATGTATTTACACATTGGAGACGACAGCTGCATACGAGATTCCGACGTCATTGGTATTTTCGACCTTGAGGTAACTACTACTATGAAAACGACCGGCGACTTTCTCCACATTTCGCAGGAGGAAGGCTTCACTGTAAGCGCCGTTAACAGAGGCGAGATGCCTAAATCTTTCATCCTGGCCGATACCCAGGGCGTCAGCCGCGTATACATCTCCCCTGTTTCGACCGCTACACTATGCAAAAGGTTTGAAGCAAACAAAAGAAAGAGGATCTTAAGATGAACGATTCCGAAAGCGAGATCATGAAGGCGCAGGATGCCGAATATGAGATAGAAAAATCGCTTGCACATAATGATGCCCACGTGTACGACGAGAGCGATATACAGGTGCTCGAAGGCCTCGAAGCCGTCAGAAAACGCCCCGGAATGTATATCGGAAGCACTTCCGCGAGAGGACTTCACCATCTCGTATACGAGATCGTTGATAACTCCGTCGACGAAGCGCTTGCCGGTCGCTGCGATACGATAATCGTCACGCTGAACAGTGACAATTCCGTCACCGTTTCGGACAACGGCGCCGGTATTCCTGTCGGTATCCATGCTCAGATGGGTATTCCGACGGTCGAAGTTGTCCATACCGTGCTTCACGCGGGCGGAAAATTCGGCGGCGGAGGATATACCGTTTCCGGCGGTCTCCACGGCGTAGGCGCATCTGTTGTTAACGCCCTTTCCGAGTTCCTCGAAGTCGAAGTTTCGCGAGACGGACACGTTTATTACCAGCGCTACGAACGCGGAAAGACATGCTGTCCCCTTAAAATAATCGGCGACACCTCCGCGCACGGTACTACGACCACGTTTAAGCCGGATTACCAGATTTTTGAAGAACTTGTTTTTGATTATAACACGCTGCTCGTGCGTTTCCGCGAAATGGCGTTCTTAAATCGCGGCGTGAAGATCGTACTGAACGATAACCGCGGCGAATCGCCTGTTTCCGAGACTCTTCACTACGAAGGCGGCATTATTTCGTACGTAGAATACCTTAACCGCAAGGAAACGGTGCTCCACCCTACTCCTATTTATATTGCCGGCCAGAAAGATACTTCCATCGTCGAGGTTGCGATGCAGTATAATGACTCGTACGTCGAAAATATTTACTGCTACGCTAATAATATTATCAACCACGAAGGCGGAACGCATCTGACCGGTTTCAGGTCAGCGCTGACGAAGGTTTTCAACGATTATGCCAGAAAGTATAATCTGCTAAAGGATTCGGATAAGAACCTTGCCGGCGAAGATGTGCGTGAAGGTCTTACGGCTATCGTTTCCGTAAAGCTTGAAAATCCTCAGTTCGAGGGCCAGACGAAGGAAAAACTCGGTAACAGCGACATCAGAACGCTTGTTGAGACGGTCGTAGGCGATAAACTTGAGCAGTTTCTGGAGGAAAATCCTCAGATTTCCAGGTTTGTGCTTGAAAAATGCCTCACCGCGGCGCGTGCGAGAGAGGCAGCTAAGAAGGCCAGAGAGCTTACGAGGCGTAAATCTGCTCTCGATTCCACTTCCCTTCCCGGAAAACTCGCGGACTGCACGGAACGAGACCCGGCGCTCTGCGAATTGTTCCTTGTAGAGGGAGATTCTGCAGGCGGCTCCGCTAAAGTAGGAAGAAACCGTGAATATCAGGCGATTCTTGCCCTCTGGGGAAAGATGCTGAACGTCGAAAAGTCCAGGATCGATAAGGTTTATAATAATGATAAGCTCTCCCCTATTATCATGGCGCTCGGTGCGAATATAGGAAACGATTTCGACCATACAAAGCTCAGATATCATAAAATAATAATAATGGCCGATGCCGACGTCGACGGTTCACATATCCGTATGCTGCTCATGACGTTCTTCTTCAGATATATGCGGCCTCTTATCGAGCACGGATATCTGTATCTGGCGCAGCCTCCGCTGTACAAATGTGAGAAAAACCGCGAATTCTTCTACGCGCTCGACGACAGTGAACTCGACGCTAAGATCGAAGAACACGGCTGGACCAGGAAGGATAAGAACCTCGTTATTCAGCGATTCAAAGGTCTTGGTGAAATGAGCCCCAACGAGCTCTGGGAGACTACAATGAATCCTGAGACGCGTACTATCCTCAAAGTGGATATCGCAAATGCAGCTGTGGCCAACGAGATCTTCTCCGATCTTATGGGCGACAACGTCGAGCCGAGACGCGAATTCATTCACAACAACGCTAAATTTGCCGAAAATTTGGATATTTAAGCATAAAAAAGCAAAAAACCAAAATTTTGTTTCGCGTGTTTCACGTGAAACAATTTTTTCTGTTGTTTCGCACTTAAAAATGGTGTATACTAATACCGCATTTCGAATGAAAGCGAGGTCTTGATCAATGGCAAAAATTGTGGCAATTGCAAATCAGAAAGGCGGAGTCGGTAAGACGACTACGGCAATAAATCTGAGCGCTTGTCTTGCACATCTGAATAAGAAGACGCTGCTTATCGATCTTGACCCGCAAGGCAATTCGACTACCGGGCTTGGGGCTGATAAGAAATCTGCGCAGATGTCCGCGTACGACATTATTATTAACGACGCAGACCTGGAAGAAGTTATGATCCCGACAGTTCAGGACAACCTTCTCCTCTGCCCTGCTAATATTAATCTTGCCGGAGCCGAGGTCGAACTCGTCAGTCAGATTTCGAGAGAGACGAGACTCGCGGATGCAATCGATAAGGTCGCAGACAAATTTGATTATATAATGATAGACTGTCCCCCGTCGCTCGGTCTCTTAACGCTGAACGCCCTTACTGCAGCAAATACGGTGCTTGTGCCGATCCAGTGCGAGTATTTCGCACTGGAAGGGCTTTCACAGCTTATGGAAACGATAAAGATCGTCCAGCGCAGACTTAATCCTTCCCTTTCAGTCGAAGGCGTCGTGCTGACGATGTTTGACTCCAGAACGAATCTGTCAATGGAAGTTGCTGAGGAAGTCAGAAAGCATTTTTCTGACAGAGTTTATCAGACACTCATACCGAGAAATGTTAAATTGTCCGAAGCACCCAGTTACGGATTGCCTATCATTATGTATGACCGCAGTTCTAAAGGCGCAGAAGCATATCTCAAGCTCGCACAGGAGTTTATTGACGTTTCAAGGCAGGCTGAAAAAAAATAACACCGGAGGAGAATAAAAATGGCAAGTGTAAAAAGAAGTGCATTAGGAAAAGGCCTCAGTGCATTGATTGAAGAAAATTCAATCAGTTCAGGCGTCAATGAAGTTGAAATTATGCGCGTTGAGCCGTCCGGTGACCAGCCGAGGAAGAATTTTGATAAAGAAAAGCTTGAAGATCTGGCAGAATCGATCAAACAGCACGGAATGATCCAGCCTATCATAGTACGTCAGGAAGGCAATTCGTACAGAATTATTGCCGGTGAGCGCAGATGGAGAGCTGCCTGGATCGCCGGACTAAAGAAAGTTCCTGTAATTATACGCGAAGTGACAGACAGAGAACTTCATGAGCTGGCATTGATTGAAAATATACAGCGCGAAGACCTTAACCCAATTGAAGAAGCCGAAGCGTACAGACAGCTCGTTATTGACTACAAGCTTACACAGGAAGAACTTGCCGGAATCGTCGGAAACAAGAGCAGAAGCGAAATAGCAAACAGAATGAGGCTTTTAAACCTTGACCAGGAAGTAAAGAATATGCTTATTGAAGGCAAACTGCTTCCCGGACAGGCCAGACCGCTTCTCGCACTTCCGCAGGATCTGCAGGCCGTCGCCGCTAAAACAGTAATAGAAAAAGGCATGAGCGCGCGTCAGGTGGAGGCATTTGTTAAAAAATTAGCCGAAGGTAAGTCAATTCAGGCCGCTGAAGCCTCTGAAAAGGCAATCAAGGATGAAGCAGAGTCGGTTTGCCTAAAGAGAGATATTGAAATTATGCAGGGCAGACTTAGGAACGCGCTGGGCACCAAGGTAAAGCTTGATGATAATAAAGGCCGCGGAAAGATCGTAATCGAATATTATTCAGCAGATGAGCGCGAAAGACTGCTTGAATACCTGCTCGGCTCGAATTAATTAAAATGTGTTTCACGTGAAACAAGGAAAGGAGGTTTGAATATAATGGATAAAGAAATACAAATGATTGCGGGAATAATCATAGTATTATTATTTATTGTATGCATTATATTGACCATCCTTGCGTTGAAGAAGGCTGCAACGAGTGAAAGAAAGCTTGCAAGACTGAAGGAAGAGCTTGATAAAACACGAAATACGGTTAATTCCGGCAACCCGGCACTAGATACTGTAGAACAGCAGGAATTATTTAATAAATTCTCGGAAAGATTGACTGAACTCGAAAATAAACAGGAAAAGTGCCTGGACAGGGTAGATATCGTGCGGTATTTTGCATCCGATAAAAATGAAGGCCGCTCGAGCTATTCAATCGGTATTACAAACGCAAAGAAAGACGGACTGGTATTGACGGCGCTCATGTACAGGAACGGAATGAACCTGTACGCGAAGAACGTAAATGAAGGAGTAAGTGATTATCCTCTGTCAGAAGAGGAGAAAGAGGCCGTGTCACGAAGCAAAGTGACAAAGATCCTCGGATAACTATATAATAATCTGCTTGAAAGGAAGTAAGATCAATGTTAGACATTAAGGCAATCAGACAAGATCCGGAGTTATTGACGAGGGCGCTCGAAAAGCGTCATTCAAAGATCGACCTGGCGGAGTTTCTGGCGCTTGACAAGAAAAGAAGGGAATTAATTGCTGAATCTGAGGCTCTAAAAAGCAAGCAGAATGAAGCATCGCGTCTGATTCCCGGATATAAGAAAGAAGGCAAGGACATTTCCGGACTGATGGCCGAAATGAAATCGATTGCTGATAAAGTAAAGGAACTCGACGGAAAGACGAAGGAAATTGACGATGCGATCGAAAAAGTAATGCTTACGATCCCGAATATTCCGAACGAGCTTGTCCCTGAAGGCGAAGATGACAGATTTAACCAGGAGATCCGCAAATTCGGAACGCCTACGCAGTTCGATTTCGAGCCCAAAGCACACTGGGATATAGGAGCAGACCTCGGCATACTTGACCCCGAGACGGCAGGAAAAGTTACGGGAACGAGATTTACGTTTTACAGAGGCCTCGGAGCCCGTCTGGAGCGTTCGATCGGTAACTTTATGCTTGATTATCACACCGCACACGGATATACGGAGATTTTCCCGCCGTTTATGGTAAACAGAGCGAGCATGACAGGCACCGGACAGCTTCCGAAGTTCGAAGATGGCGCGTTCAAGATCACAGGAACCGATTATTTCATGATTCCGACCGCAGAAGTACCTGTAACGAACATGCACCGCGACGAAATACTTGACGGGAGCAAGCTTCCTATTAAATATTGTGCATACTCCGCATGCTTCAGGCAGGAAGCCGGATCGGCAGGAAGAGACACGAGAGGACTTGTCCGTCAGCACCAGTTCAACAAAGTTGAGCTCGTTAAGTTCACTACGCCGGAAACGTCGTACGAAGAGCTTGAAGAATTGACGCACGAAGCGGAAATGATCCTCCAGGAGATCGGACTTCCGTACCGCGTAGTTCGCCTCTGCGCGGGAGACCTCGGATTCTCGTCCGCAATGACATATGATATCGAAGTCTGGATGCCCAGCTACGGAAGATACGTGGAAATTTCTTCCTGCAGCGACTTCGAAGCGTTCCAGGCACGCCGCGCAAACATCCGTTACAAGAACGGTCCGAAGGACAAAGCACAGTTTGTGCACACGCTGAACGGGTCCGGTCTTGCTATTGGAAGAACGACTGCAGCAATTTTGGAAAATTTCCAGCAGGCAGACGGTACAGTGAAGGTTCCCGAAGTGCTTCAGAAGTACATGGGCACCGATATAATTAAATAAAGGAAGCAAAATGCCGAAGATCTGGGAAATATTAAAAGCAAAATACCGCGAAGAACGCGCAAGAGTGGCGCAGAAAGTTGCCGACCGCGCTGACGATAAAGATTCTATCAACGCCAACGCTTCGAAAAAGCTCTGGCTTATCGTCGGCCTTGGAAATTTTGGCCCTGAATATGCCGAAAGCCGTCACAATTGCGGCTTCAGAGCGCTTGAAGAAGTGGCAAAGCTTTTGTATCAGACGATCGGATCCCCGCGGCACAGGTTTAAGGGCGTCGTGCGCGAGGCAGAGTACGAGGGCAATAAGCTTTTGCTGCTTTGGCCGTACACTTATATGAATTCCAGCGGAGAAAGCGTTTCGGAGGCGATGCACTGGTACGGTATCGATGAGAGCCGGCTGATCGTGATATACGACGACGCAGATCTTGACGCCGGAATGATCAGGATACGTGCAAAGGGGAGCGCGGGGTCGCACAACGGTATGAAATCCGTGCTTATTAACACCGAAACAGATGAGTTTCCGCGTGTGCGCATCGGTATCGGTAAAAAACCGGAGCATTACGATATGGTCGATTTCGTGCTGGGGAGGTTTTCCGACGAAGAAAAACCGGTCATGAACGAAGCGGAAAAGCGTGCGGCGGAAGCGGCGCTGTCGATCATCGAAAAAGGCTGCGAGCGGACAATGTCGGAGTTCAATTCTTCCAGGAAAGATAAAGACTCCGGTCGGGAGACCGGGCAGGAACCGAAGGGTGCGGAGGACAACATCCAGTGATTTTTGATCAGTTCCGCGACTCTCCTTCATTCAAAAGAGTCGCGGATTTTTTAAAACGCAGAAGATCGGTGGCTGATCTGACGGGGCTGAATGGCGCTTCGGCAGCTCATTTTATTTGTGCGCTCAAAAGCGAAAACGGCGGAAAATTTGTAATTATTGCTCAAAACGAGCTTGCTTCCCGCAAGTTTTGTGAAGATATCGTTAATTTAGGCGGGTTTGACCCGGAGCGAGTGCTCAGGCTCGAACCGCTTGAATATATGCTTTACGACGTGGAAGCGAGGAGCACTGAGAGCGAAAGCGAAAGAACGGGAACGCTTTATAAATTGACCGGCGGAGAATGGGACGTACTTGTATTGTCCCCGTCAGCCGCGATGCAGAAACTGCCCGATCCCGAACGAATTAAACAGAACGCGGTAGAACTTGCCGCGGGAGCAAAGTGCGAACCGTCGGAACTGGCTGATAAACTCAGCCGGATCGGGTACGTGCGTGTTTCGCAGGTCGACGGCAGGGGACAGTTTGCGGTGAGAGGCGATATTTTCGACGTTTTCCCGGGAGATTCGCCTGTGCCGTACCGCGCGGAATTCTTTGACGACGAGATCGATACGCTGCGCTCGTTCAGCACCGAAACGCAAAGAACGATAGAAAACGCCGAAAAAGTAATAATTTTGCCCGAACGCGAAACATATATCTGGGACGAAGCGCAGGCATTGACGATCCGCACCGATCTTAAGGCCGAATTGCTGGCGCTGAACCCGTCATCGCCTCTGGCGATCTCCCTGCGCTCCGACATTGAAAAAATCAGGCCTTTTTGCCGTTTTCCCGGATACGATAAATACCTGCCGTATATCCTGGGGCAGGGAAAAGACATCCTTGATTATTGCGGCGATGCCGTTTTATTCATAAGCAATCCCGGGGAAGCACTCGCGGCCGCAAGGCAGGCGCTTGACGAATATATCCGCACTGTTCAGACCGTGAGCGACAATACCGGCGTCCCCGGTAAGACTGCTTTGCTGATCCCCGGCACAGAAGAAACCTTCAAAAAACTGATTGAAAAGGCGTATTCCATGGGACAATTTTTGCCTTTTGATACGATTTCTGGCGAAGCTGCAAATGAGTACATGCCGGCGGGAAAGCGCGCGCAAGCTTTTTCTTTTCGCGTCACGTCGCCTGAGGCAACGGGGGAGGACCCCGAAAAACTGACTGAATATATACAAAAACGGGCGGACGAAGGGTATTCTGTCATATTGATGGCCGAATCGACAGGCAGGGAAAGGCTGCTTTCAAATCTGCTCGAGGACAGCGGGCTTGCGGGGCGCTGCGAGGTGCGTATCGGCAATATTTCGGAAGGATTCGAGTATCCGGAACTGAAATTATCGCTGATAAGCGGGAGCGGGCTATTCCGCAGGGCTAGAGCGAAGGTAAAACGCAAGCTGAAGGGGCAGGCAATAACCGCATTCGCCGAACTGAAGCCCGGAGACCTTGTTGTCCACGACGTGCACGGCATCGGACGCTTCGAAGGCGTCGAAGCAATCGTTATTGACGGGCAGAAAAAAGACTATATCAAGATCATTTATCGCGACAACGGCGTCATTTACGTTCCCGCTATACAGCTTGATAGCGTTCAAAAGTATATCGGAGGAGACGAAACTGAGCCGCAGCTGAGCAAGCTTGGCAGTTCGGAGTGGAAACGCGCTACCGGAAAGGTGAAAAGCAGCCTGAGAGTGTATGCGAGGGAGCTTGTCGAGCTGTACGCGCGCCGTTCGCAGATACAGGGGTATGCTTTCGGACGCGATACGGAGTGGCAGAAGGACTTTGAGGCGGATTTCCCGTACGAAGAGACGGAGGATCAGCTGCGCTGCACCGACGAAATAAAAGAAGATATGGAAAAACCGCGACCGATGGAGCGTCTGCTGTGCGGAGACGTAGGGTACGGAAAGACGGAAGTTGCTCTCAGAGCGGCGTTCAAAGCGGTGGTTGAAGGAAAACAGGTGGCATTTTTAGTCCCGACGACCGTCCTGGCGCAGCAGCATTATAATAATTTTGTCGAGAGATTCAAGAAATATCCTATTAAAGTTGATTATCTGAGCCGTTTCCGCACCACGAAGGAGCGAAATGCGCTTGTGCGCGGCCTGAAAGAAGGCACGATAGATATTGTCGTGGGCACGCACGCGCTGATAAACGATAAAATCGAATTCAGGAGCCTCGGACTGGTCGTAATTGACGAAGAGCAGCGGTTTGGCGTGAAACATAAAGAGAAGCTCAGGGAGAAATACCCGGCAGTGGATACACTGACGTTGTCCGCAACGCCTATTCCAAGGACCCTGCACATGTCTCTTTCGGGTATCCGCGACATTTCGGTCATCGAAGATCCGCCGCAGGACCGACTCCCGGTACAGACGTACGTGGCTGAGTGGGATGCTGTGATGGTTAAAAACGCAATTTACAAGGAACTGGCGCGGCACGGACAGATTTTTTACCTGTATAACCGGGTCCAGACGATGGATTCGAAGCTCAGGGAGCTTCAGGAGCTCGTTCCGGAGGCAAGGATCGCTTCGGCGCACGGCCAGATGGCTGAGCGGGAGCTTGAAGACGTGATGGTCGAGTTTTGCAGGGGAGAATTCGATGTGCTGCTTTGCACGAGTATCATCGAATCGGGGCTGGATATGCCGAACGTCAATACGATCATAGTTGAGAACGGCGAGCGGCTCGGTCTTTCGCAGCTTTACCAGATCCGCGGCAGGGTAGGGCGGTCAACACGTCAGGCTTATGCGTATATTACGTACCGGCCGGGGCGCGAGATTGGAGAAATTGCGGAGAAACGGCTTCAGGCAATACGTGAAAATACGGAATTCGGCTCCGGATTTAAGATCGCGATGCGGGATCTTGAGATACGCGGCGCAGGAAGCGTGCTCGGTGAGCAGCAGCACGGGCAGATAGCGGCGGTAGGGTACGAAACTTATTGCCGGCTGCTGGCGGAAGTGCTGGAGGAAGAGCGCGGGGAGGTCAGGCAGGAGCGGCGTGACGTGAAATGCAGCGTAGAAATGAACGCGGGCGGGTTTATTGACCCCGGATATATCGGGGACGAGTCGGCCAGGTTCGAAATGTACCAGAAGATCGCGCGTGTGGAAAACGAAGAGGACGTACTGGAGCTCACAGACGAGCTGATCGACCGCTTTGGTACGGTGCCGGACAATGTCCTGAATCTTATGACTGTCGCGCGCATCCGTCATTACGCTGAGCACATCGGTTTCACGTCGGTCATCGAGCGCGAGGAGAAAGTTATGCTTTATGCGGTGGACAAAGAGAGCGCGAATCCCAGGCTCGTTCGTGCGGGTCTTACGCAAAATGATCCGGAATACCGCAGGTTTTTCGACAAATACGGAAGACGGCTCCGAATAACCAGGACAAAGAATGGTGCGATCGTCACTTTTTTGCAGGATCCTGCCGCATTGATAACGCCGAGAGCCGGAGAAGTACAGCGCCAGGGGGTAAAAAAGGCGTCGCTGCTCGATCAGGTGCTCGAATTAATGACAGACTGGGTCAAGATCGCGTAATAAAGGGTGAAATTATATGGATCGCAATGCAGTCAGCGAAGATGCATGCAGGGAAAATGTTAAATTCAGCGTACAGCTTCCGGGCATCAAACGCACTTACAAAATAATGCATATAACGGACGTTCACGTGTCAACGGCCTTCCCGGATGAGCCTGAGTTTTTTCGGAAGGAGGCCGAACTGCGCGGAGGCGAGTATTTTCCGCCGCACCGCGGATATTCGGCAGCGCAGCGTTTTCCGCTTTATTTTGAAAAAGCGGTGGAACTGGGGCTGGATTGCGTGCTTATGACGGGGGATATCATCGATTTTGCGTCGAGATCGAATCTGGAGCTCCTTTCCGGGACGGTCAGGAACGCGGGGATCAGGACGGTGTATTGCCTGGGGAACCACGACTGGTCGTCAATGTATGATTACCATTCGGCAGCGTTTGCCGCGGCGTTAAACGATAATTTTCTTGACGTCGTGAATGCGGAAAACGAAGAGAGCGGCGATAAAAGCGTGTGCGGCGGACAACAGGCGTACGGTTTGCCTGCTTCGGCGCATTACAGGGCGGAAGATATGGGAGAATTCATAATTTTCGCCGTTGACAACACCCTCGACCGCATTGACAGGGAGGCGCTCGAGGCCGCGAGAGTCGTTTTTTCGAAAGATAAGCCGGTGCTCGTTGCCTGCCACATCCCGTTCTGGTCCGAAACGCTCGAAGAACCTACGCGCAATTACTGGGGCTCGGTCCTGCTTATCGGCGAAAGAGGACTTGTCCCGGATGAAGCCACGTCGGAATTTGTCAGCCTGATGACAGCGCAGAAAAGCCCTGTTTTTGCAATTGCGGCAGGACATATCCACTTTACGCACGAGGATATTGTCGCCGGACGCATTCCGCAATTTGTCACGGAAGAGGGCCACGCGGGGGAGTACGGCATTATCGAGATCCGTCCGTAAAAAACCGCGCTTGCCAAACGCGTCCGGAACGTGGTATAATAAGGATTGCGAAATTTTTTTAAACACACGATAAGAGATTTTCGCGTAAAAAAGCATTCAAAATGCAATAATACATATTGATTAAAGGCGGTTGGTTTATAATGGCCACGAACATTAAGGCAAAAAAGAAAAAAGGCTCGTACGATAACAAGGCTATCGTCTGGATATCGGTCATCCTTGGCGCGCTCGTTCTAGCGATCGTAGCTGTAGCGCTTATCATCGGATTCAGCAGTAACTACGTTGCCAAGGTAAACGGTAAGAAGATTTATACCTATGAGTATAATTATTTTCTGAGACAGGCTGTCACTGAAGAATATCAGGCTAATTTTGACGACTTCAAGCCGGAGAATTACGACGATATGACTGACGAAGAGCAGAATGAAGTATTTGAGAACTTCTTCACTGACGAGCGTAAAGTAAAGTGCGAAGAAGCGGCTCTTGAAAAAGCCCGTCTGTACAAAGCAGAGAGCATTCTTGCAAAGAAGAACGGATTTGCGCTTTCTTCAGATGAACGTGCGACGGTTAAGACGAATATCGATTACTACATCAGCCTTTATATGAATTACGGATATTCGCAGGAAACTGCCACGTACCTGATGACACAGGGCGCGATGACGTTGTCCGAATATAAAGATTTCACGATCACGCAGTCTTCTATCGAGAAGTATAAGCAGTCGCTTAAGGATTCGTATGATATTTCCGATGCAGAACTCAAAGCCGAGTACGATAAGGATCCCGATGATTTCCGCAAGATCAGCGGCCGCGTGTTCCAGTTCGCGATCCCGACGCTTCCTGCCGAGCCCAAGAATTCCGACGGAGTAGTTATCACGAAGGAAATGGCCGAGAAGGAAGATGCCTCTACCGCAGATAAGCTCGCATACGAGAATTACGAAAAAGAGCTTGACGAGTATACGAAGAAGATCGCAAACTTCCGTACGCTTGCCGAAAATATGCAGACCGCGCTTAACGCAAGTGCAGATGCTACGTTTACGCTTTATGATTACGATATGGTCACGCTGACGCCTAAGAAGGCTAAGGATGATGACGGAAACGAGACAGATGCAGATGCTATCCTCGAAGAGAATGCTTCGTTCGAGCTCCTCTGCACATCCCAGTCTTCGTTTACGTACAACGGCAGCGCCGCCAGCACCACGAAGGGTGTCGTGACGGTTAATAATGACAGTTCTTCCGGTGTTAAGGATATCGATAAATACCTGCTTCGCGCCGAGTGGAACAGTTCCAGAAACGGTTTCGTGTTCAAGGCTGCTGAAGAGGAAGATGAATCTACCGCTTCTTCTTCCTCCACAGAGACTACCGGCGAGGAGGCCGCTAAAGCGACTCCTTCCGCAATCGAGATCATCGAAGTTAAGGACGATGACGGAAAGCTCACCGGACTTTACCTCGTGCGTGTGGAAGATATTGACGACTTCGATTCCAAAGCTGACGGAGAAGAAGACGGACTCAACGCCGTAAAGCGTTCCGTAAAGAGCATTGTCCTCGAAGACAAAGCTACCGCGGATCTCGAAGCAAAGGTTGCCGAGGGCGGAAGCAAGTTCGAGCTTAAGAGCTTAAAGCGCAAGGCTCTGGATAAGATCATGAAAGAGGTCATCGGCTGATATTAAAGCTTAGCCGGGCATAAACAGCAAAAATCAGAGCCCTTCGGGATTTTCCTGAAGGGCTCTTTTGGTATCGTCTTAAACTGAACTGCTGTGCAGACGATCGCTGAGAGCAGGCCTATCAGTCAGGCATCGCGGCGATATTTTTGCGCAGGATGGAGAGCTGTTCCTGAAGAACGGCGGGAAGTTTATCGCCGAATTTCTTGTAGTGAACTTCGATCTCTTCAACTTCCTTGGTCCAGACGTCCTTGTCGACGCTCAGCAGGCCTTTCAGCGTATCCATATCGATGTCGAGGTCGGTGAGGTCAATGTCCTCGGGCCTCGGAATGTATCCGATCGGTGTAAGCTCCGCATCTGCCTTGCCCTCGCAGCGGTCAACGATCCAGTTAAGCACTCTCGCGTTTTCGCCGTAGCCCGGCCAGATGAAATTACCCTCGTCGTCGGTTCGGAACCAGTTAACGTTGAAGATCTTGGGAGCTTTGTCACCCAGGCGCACGCCCATATCGAGCCAGTGCTGGAAATAATCGCCCATATTATAGCCGCAGAAGGGAAGCATAGCCATCGGGTCGCGGCGGACAACGCCTACGGCACCGGCTGCAGCTGCGGTAGTCTCGGATGCCATCGTGGAGCCGATGAACACGCCGTTTTCCCAGTCGCGGGACTGATACACCAGCGGAGCGCATTTTGCTCTGCGGCCTCCGAAGATCAGAGCGGAGATAGGCACGCCTTCGCCTTTGTCGAACTCGCTCGAAACGCAGGGGCAGTTCTTCGCCGGAGCGGTGAAGCGGGAGTTCGGATGAGCAGCGTAAGTGGTCTTATCCGCTTTATCAAACATGGAAGGATTCCACGGGTAGCCTTTCCAGTCGACCGCGAACTTGGGCGGATTCTTATCAAGGCCTTCCCACCAAACGGTATCATTAGCCAGATTATGGCAGACGTTCGTGAAGATGGCGCCGCGCTTCGTGCTCTCGAGAGCGTTGAAGTTGGACTTTTCGTTCGTGCCGGGGGCAACGCCGAAGAAGCCGTTTTCGGGGTTGATCGCGTACAATCTTCCGTCGGGACCGATCTTCATCCACGCGATGTCGTCGCCAACGGTCCATACTTTATAACCCTTCTCGCGCAGGTATTTCGGCGGGATAAGCATAGCCAGGTTCGTCTTTCCGCAAGCGGACGGGAACGCAGCCGCAACGTAGGTGATCTTTCCTTCGGGATTCTCGAGACCGAGGATCAGCATATGCTCAGCCATCCAGCCTTCCTTCCAGCCCTGGTAAGAAGCGATGCGCAGCGCGAAGCACTTTTTACCAAGCAGAACGTTACCGCCGTACGCAGAGTTAACGGAAATGATCGCGTTGTCCTCGGGGAAGTGGCAGATATAGCGCTTTTCGGGGTCAACGTCGCACTTGCAGTGAAGTCCGCGCACCCAGTCGTTGCTGTCACCCAGAACGTCGAGCACTTTTTTACCAACGCGCGTCATGATGCACATATTAAGGACAACGTAGATCGAGTCGGTTACTTCGATGCCTGCTTTAGCGATCGGGGAACCGATGGGGCCCATGGAGTAGGGAATTATATACATCGTGCGGCCCTTATAGGTGTCGCGGGCAATATCGTATAATTTTCTGTACATTTCTTTCGGATCGCACCAGTTATTCGTAGGTCCGGCGTTCTCCTTCTCTCTCGAGCAGATGAATGTACGGTCTTCGACGCGGGCAACGTCGTTCGGCTTCGTCCTGTGCAGATAGCAGTCAGGCAGCAGCTTTTCGTTAAGTTTGATCATCTCTCCCGTGGAAACAGCCTCCGCGCGCAGCTCCTCGATCTGCTTATCGGTACCGTCGATCCACACAACTTTATCGGGCTTGACCAGCGACCGAACCTCGTTCAGCCAGCTTAATATCGAAATGTTTTTGGTCATGTTAGTCCCTCCTTGCAAAAATATTTCAACGCGCTTATTATAGCCTCCGCCGCGCAGGAATGCAAGGATAAAAAGGCCGCTGCACGTGCATAAAAATCTTGCAATCACGTTAAAAAACAGTTAAAATTTTATTGTCGTCCGCGAGGCGTCAAATATTTGAATTCAGGCAGTGTGTTTGAAATTTTTGTAATAAGGAGAGTTATATGGGACTATTCAAAAAGAAGAACGGTAAAGCGGCAGCATTTGTTGATTATGAGTTCTGGTCATCTGCAGTTGATAATGTGTACGGGGTTCGGCCTGACGTGAGCGCGTTTGATAAAATTATCAGCGAAAAGTACGACATTAAGAAAAAGTTTTATTTCGGAAGATTTACATTGCCCGTGCTCGAAGCGGAGGCCTCAGCGATACGCGAAACGGGCGCAGAAACGGTCGATACTCAGGATTCGGATAAGATCAGGGGTGACCGCAGCGATTTTGTGATGCTTGAGTACATTTTCGAGCTGCTTGAGACGGATAAAACGATCGGTACCGTTATTTTATTCACGTCAGATAACCAGTTTGTGCCAGTTGTGTCGTTTTTAAAGGAAAAAATGGACGTAAAAATCGTCCTGTGCGGCGTGGTAAAGACGATCGGGGCCAAATTCAGGCAGCTTGCAGACGATTTTATTGAAGTTCCGGGCGGAGAAACGCCCCGAAACACGTATTACGACATGATAGTGGATAATTTCCGGTACATTTACAGGCATAAAGATAAGGCGATCTATCCCACGTTCCTTTCTACGATCACAACAGTGGCGCGGCTGAACGACGTGCCCGAGGATGACGTGAGAACGGCGCTTCAGGAACTAATCGATAAAAAGATCATTTATAAAGTGGAAGTTACCGTTAATCAGGGGGAAAATACGGTGCGCGTGCTGCGGCTGGACAAGGTCAAGGCGCAGAAGAACGGCCTTTACCTGACGGATTGACGAAATCCGGGCAATTTGCATAAACACTCGGTGCGGAATGGTGCGGTTTGGCGGCGGTCAATCTCCCGCTTCCTGTATCGTGCCTCCGCCGAGCACAATGTCGCCATCGTAGAAAACGGCAGCCTGCCCGGGAGTTATTGCCCGGACGGGTTCGTCAAAAACGAGCCTGGCCATGCCGTCTCCGAGCGGTTCTGCGTATGCGGGCTGCTCCGGATGGTGATACCTGATCCTGGCGGCACATCTGACGCGCGATTCGGGTAATTTTCCCGCGATCCAGTTCACTCCGCGCACGATGCAGCTTTTTGAAAACATCTCATTCGCTCTTCCGAGCACGACCGCGTTTTTATCGCGGTCGATTTTTTTGACATAAA
>JAGADO010000083.1 GCA_017613535.1 Clostridia bacterium
AATTGCACTGCGTTATGGAAACGTAGTTCGGCGCCTGCCAGTTGGTGTCGCCGAGCCAGTAGAAAGGCGTGCCGTCGTCGTGGACGAAGTATCTGCCGTTGTCCGAGATCTTAACAAAGCCGTGTTTGTCAATGTCCGTGCTGCCGGTGTTGGCCACTGCGGTGAGCGTGCCGGTCACGTTGTGCAGTCCGGAATTGTCCGTGTCGGTGGCGGTGACGGTGTAAGTCCAGACGCCGGTCTTGGTGGGGGCGAAACGCACGCGCCATTCGTCGCCTCCGTACCAGAAACCGTACAGGTGGATCTTCGTGCCGTCCTCGTGCACGAATTCGGCGTCAATATCCACGTCTTTGTACGGATTTTTATATTTTTTAGCGCTTTTGAGGACAATATCGGTGCGCTTCCACACTTCTACGCTCTCCGCATAAGCGCTGCCGACGGTTTCCGGGTCGCCTGCGTCCGCATCCGGATCCGAACTTTCAGCCTTCGGAAGACCGGCCGCGCTGCACGGGAGCAGTATACTCATCCCCAGCAGCAGCGACAATATTTTAATCAAATTCTTTTTCATGCGGACAACACTCCCTTCGTATCGCACAGCGGTCAGCAGCTGCCGGTATTTTAACCGAAACACGCACCGGCCGTCAACAGAATGCATTCAGCAGCATAGTGCCATAGTAAATGTTGTGGCGCCTTCTCAATCCGCAACCGGAAACCCGTACTCGCAGCGCGGATGCGCTTCGAAAAAAAGTGATATAAAATGTGCTATAATAGGAATGGGCAACTCCTTTATTTCGTCTTTATAGATGCAGGGAGGTACCTGCCGGTGTACGACAACGAATCGACTATATGAAAGGGATCGTGGTTATGAAACGTAAATTTGTATTTAACATCATTATAAGATCCGCAGCCATGCTGCTGGCCGTTTTCGGAGTATTGTCATTGTCCGCGTGCAGGCTGGGTGATCCGAAGGAAGGGCCTCAGGCATCTGCATCTCCGTCCGATATGCCTGAAACGACAGAGCCTGCCGGTCCTGCACAAGAGCCTGTGACCGGGAGCATTGTCCTCGGCGTGCCGGAACAGTATCAGAAGAACGATACAGATGCACTTGCAAAATTCGTTGAGGCGTTTAATAAAAAGTATCCGGGCATCAGCGTGACGTCAAAAACGGTCAAAGACGCTAAAACTGCTCTTACGGCTCAAAAAGGTTCGGATGATTATGCTGACGTCGTTTTCTTCCCGGGGGCGGAGGCGTTTGAATACGCATACGTTGACCGGACGCTCATGTGTCTCGACCAGATCGTCTCAGATACGGGCGCAAAAGAAACGGCATATGCCGGTGTTTTTGAGTCATCTACGGTAGGGAATAAACAGTATGCGATAGGCACGAATTGCGACCCGCTGGTGCTTATTTATGATAAAGACGCGACAGACAGGGTCCTTCCGGGCCGCACGATCGGCGGGAAATGGGATTTTAAAGAGTTTTGCGAGATCTGCCTGGAGATAGGGCAGGCTGACGAAACACTTGCCGGCGCTCAGCTCGATTTAAAATATGAACCTGTGTTCCTGACGCTGTTAAGAGTATATGAACCCGGTGAAATTAAAGCCTGGGTCGATCCGGATAAATGCAAGGTAGACATTCGCAGCTATAATTCATTGACTGAAGTTGAAAAACTGTTTGAAGTGCATTCGTACGGCTGCGCGATCCTTCCGGCATACGATGTTTTCGAAGGCATTGGCAACGTTCCGGATTACGGTTCAGTAAAAGACGTCAGCGATGCGCTGGAGACAAGAACGCCTGTTTTCCGCGCGGCGCTTTTGAGTGAACTGGGCAATATCGCTTCAGAATATGAAGAAAAAGGAATCAATTGGGACGTGGCTCCGTTCCCCGGATCGAGTGTTAAAAATACGCGTACGTGTACTGCGGTCGGGACTGATTGTTTCGGTATCAGAAAGGATACGGATTCGGCCGCTGCAGCGTCAATATTCGTCTCGTTTGCTTTGGATCCGGACGGTCAATCGGTTTTGAATTCCTCCCGCGGGACGCTTCCGTCGCTTTCGTCTCTTCCGGTCGAGGATTATATCGGTGTTCTGCGCGGCGTTAATTCTTCCGGAAAGAATTTTTCTGCATGTTTACCCGGACGCACTGAGACTGTTCCGGCCTCACTTTCATGCTATATGCCTTCTGTGATCCTGGAATTGGTACGCACAAAAATGGCGACTATGACCGGAAAAGCGATAAAAGGAACAGCCTACTGGCTCGACACCCTTAACATGCGGGATCTGTCTGATCGCTGGACCGTATGGCAGAATGAACGGGCAGAATAAACGGGAAAAGACCGGCGAAGTGAAAAGATAACCTGCCTGAATGCAAGCTTTTCATTTTTCCCCTCCTTAAAGAGCGTCGGCACAGATAATAATTATCTCACTCGCGTTCTTATAAGACCTGCTTCAAATAGCCCTTTGAGAAAGAACAATTTCCGGTTGCCGCCTTCAGGATCGGAAGTTGTTTTTCTCTTCTGCCGTTATATCTTTGACATTTCATTACTTGACTTCTGCGCGGCAGAATGTTAACATTTTGATATAAAAAAGAATACGTATCGGGAGGGAACAGGATGTTTATCTGGACGGAGTATTCCACGAAACAGGTGTTCGGAAACGCCAGACCGGCGCGCGACTCGAAAAACGCGATAACGGTCGATACGGCCCGCGGAGCGTATTGCGCCGCGCAGGTGATTGTGAGGGACGTTGCCCCGATTGAACTCGAACGGATTGAGTTCGGACCGGCCGGAGGTGAAA
This sequence comes from Clostridia bacterium, assembly GCA_017613535.1. Taxonomy (GTDB): domain Bacteria; phylum Bacillota; class Clostridia; order UBA1212; family UBA1255; genus UBA1255. The sequence continues at coordinate 2,794 of JAGADO010000083.1, forward strand.
GCGGCGGACATCGCAGAAAGCAAGGCGGCGGGATCCGCACGCGGCTGTTCCGCCAGGAATATACCGTATATAACGACATGATCGGATACCCGGATCGACTCAGTGCCGTAAAGGCGGGGAAAGTCAGAATGAAATTGACGCCCCACTGCGCTCACGGCTTCTGGGTCGATTTTTACGTTCCCGCCGGGACCGCGCCCGGCATATACGAGTACGTGTTGACGCTCCGCACCCCCGCCGGCAGCGCCGAAGCGAAGCTCACGCTCAAAGTGCATAAAGCCACGGTCCTGCCGCCTTCGCGCTCGCCGTTCAGCCACGAATATTTCTTTAATCTCCAGCTCCTGCCCGGCGCCGGCATCAAGCGCTTCACCGAAGCATGGTGGCAGCTCCTTTCGCATTACGCCGACGTGTTCCGTGAGCTTCGGAATAACTGCATCTGGGTGCATATCAACGACCTGCTCCTCTCTGGCGGCAGCAAAGCGCGCGAAGACGGCGGGCTTGACCTTATCTGGGACGATTTCGATCGCTACGTGCAGCTGTTTATTGACCGTGGCGCCGCGTCGGGCTTCACCGTGCTGAGCACCGTGCAGTCGGTGGAGGGCAAATTCATCTCCGCTATCGGCGCAGACGGCAAAACGCGCCGGTTCGACACGCCTTCGGAGGCGGCGGGCAACTACATCCGCGACCTGTACACGCAGCTCCGCGCGCACCTCAAAGAAAAAGGCTGGCTGGGCATGTTCCGCACGCACATAGAAGACGAGCCGCACACGACGGAAGTCTGGCTCTGGGCGCACGCCATCATATCGGAAGTCTGTCCCGAGATTATCGCCGGCGAGCCGCTCGACATGATCGAAAGCGCGCGCGGGACCGCGGACAAAGCGGCCTGGATGGTGCCCCGGGTCAACGTATTCGAAGACGATCCGGCGCTGTTCCGGAAGTTCGTTGATCGCGGCGGCGAGCTCTGGCTGTACTCCTGCTGCTTCCCGGAAGAAGCCTGGTTCCTCAATAAATTC
>JAGADO010000084.1 GCA_017613535.1 Clostridia bacterium
AGGAAATGGTTATAGTAAAACACCGGAAAAGTACCGGGAAAAGAAGTCGTAAGATTGTATTGCCGCCAGCCGGACGGAAAGATCGCAAAACCGGTGCGGGTGCTTGCAGGATACGCAAAGACGGGGGTCATTGACCCGGGTAAAACAGAGACGGTCATTATCCGTTTCGGCCTCAAATACATTGCTTCGTTCGATGAAAGCACGCACTCGTTCGTTGTCGAAAAGGGTCAATACTTTTTCGAGCTTCAGTCTGATTCTCTTTCCGCTCCGGACGGCGGAGATACGGTGAAAGCCGGTTTCGCGTTCGTGCCTGCGGGCTCGGTCAATTTCAGCGAAGATATCACCGTCGAGCGCTGCCTTCCGGTATGCGGCTCTTCCGAAAGCCTTAAAAAGAGGATCGAAGATACGCTTCCGGAAACCGCGCCGTACGGTTTAGACAAAAACATAAAATTCGATGATGTGGCGGCCGGTTCGGCTTCACTCGATGATTTTATTTCGCAGCTATCACTTGAAGAACTCGAAGCGCTGACAAGGGGCCACGGTATGATGGATTCCGAGCTGGGCACGCCAGGAAACGCGGGCGTCATAGGAGGAATTCTCCCCTCTCTGCGCGAAAAGGGCGTTCCGGTAATAACGTGCGCAGACGGGCCTGCGGGGCTGAGACTGAAAAAGTATTGTACGCTTATGCCTTGCGGCACAGCGATCGCCGCGTCCTGGAACGAGGCCGCTGCCGAAACTCTTCACGCACTGATCGGAAAAGAGATGGAAAAACTGGGTGTCGATATGCAATTGTCCCCCGGCATGAACATTCACAGAAACCCTCTGTGCGGCAGAAACTTCGAATACTTCTCGGAAGACCCGGTATTGTCCGGAAAAACAGGCGCGGCAGTCATCAGAGGCGTCCAATCGGCCGGCAGATCAAGCTGTCCGAAGCATTTCGCGTGCAATAACCAGGAAAAACGACGTAACACCAACGATTCGCGCCTGTCCGAAAGAGCGCTCCGTGAAATATATCTGCGCAACTTCGAGATCGCCGTAAAAGAAGGCCGTCCGCTCGCGATCATGACGAGCTATAACAAGGTCAACGGCGTATGGGCACATTACAGTTACGATCTGGCGACAACGGTGCTCAGGCGCGAGTGGAAATATCCCGGCCTGGTCATTACCGACTGGTGGATGCGCAGATCGAAATCCCCCGAATTTAAGCTCATCCGCGACAATGCATATCGCGTCCGTGCAGGTATTGACGTGCTGATGCCTGGTAATATGAGCCGCGTCTGCCGCAGATACAGATCCGACGGTTCGCTCCTGAAAAGTCTCGGAAAGCCTGCCGGAATAACCGCAGGCGAAATACAGTTGTCCGCACGGCGCGTGCTCGAAACAGCGCTTGCCTTGAAAAAACAAGAGTGATAAAATTTAAATACCAAAACCCTAAAAACAGGAGGATTTCTAATGAAAAAAGTCGTTTCATTACTTACCGCTTTTGTAATGTGCGCAGTACTTTTGGTATCCGCTCTTCCCGCTTTCGCCGAAGAAGCAGCGGCTGAAGAAGATACTTATGCGAGATTCACAGCTCTCGGAAATGATCCGTACGCCACATTCACATTCAGTTCAAGCGGAAATAACGCGAATATAGATCCGGACACCGTTGTCTGGGCCGCAATCCGCTACAGGACCGAGTCTCAGTACGACAGCACCGGCGTCGAGTATAAAGCTCAGTTCTATATCAATCCTGCCGCAGAGCCCTGCGTCCCCATCACCTATAATTTCTCAAAGGCATGGGAGACCGCTATTGTCGATCTTACGGCCACGAACGAAAGCACTACACTTGATTCCAAGTGGGACAGCACGTCGTACACATCGACAGGCGCAGTCCGCTTTGACCCTCTCGAGCCCGACAGAGATTCGGAAGATACATCCTCCGACGATATAAACGGGCAGGTCCAGAACGGCGACTACATTGACATTAAGTGGATCGCGTTCTTCGAGAAGAAGGAAGATGCCGAAGCTTACACCGGAGCCGAAAATACACCGTACTGCATTCTCGACTTTGACAGCTTCAGGAACCCCTCCGGAGCACATAACCTCAAGGTAAAGATCTTTGAAGGCGAAGGAACAAATCCCGGCGAAGAGCCTGACGACGGTTTTTTCTATCTCTACGATAAAGACATGTCCGTCAGCACGGGCTGGTGGCTCCATCCGCTCCAGGAAGATATCAGCGTCGACGTGACGTTCGAGATCAACACCTGGTTCAACGGTTTCAACTACTTTGCTTATTGCTGCCCGACTCCCGTACCGATCAGGATCGCCCTTATGAACGAGGATGAGGACGAGGTATGGACGACCGATGCAGAGTGCCACGACAACATCGCTTATACCGTTGATATGGGCGCTTCGTTCGCACCAGGTATCTATACGATATCGTTTATCGGCGGAGATGTGAGTGATATCGATACCGACACATGGTTCGTGCTCGGTTCCGCTCCGATCAACGAAGCGCTTGACGAAGAATCCGTAACAATAATGGGCGGAGCAACGAACTCCGACACTGCATCCGCTCCGTTCATTTCGTTTAAGAAGTGCGAGGCGGATCCGAATGTTACGGAAGCTCCCACGAAAGTCCCCGCTACCCAGGCTCCTACGGCAGAGCCCACAGAAGTGCCCGCGACGGCTGAACCGACGGTTAAAGCTACCGATGCTCCCGCTACGGAAAACGCTGACACCAAGACTGCGGAAAACGATAATAAGGGCAATGAAGATCAGCCCAAGAAGGATGCTAATATCGGTCTCATAATCGGTATAATCGCCGCTGCGCTCGTTGTCATCTGCGCCGTTGTCGTGATCATTCTCTCGCTTAAAAAGAAGAAGAAATAATTGACGGATAATCCCGTATGATCAGATACGTTTGCACATCTGAAGATGAAAACATTATATTGTCCAGTCTGCTTTCGGGCAGACTGGATATTTATTCTTCGACGCTCAGAAAGCTTAAAGCGGGCAGAGGCATTTATCTTAACGGGCAGCCGGTCCATGTCAGGCGGAACGTGCACGAAGGAGACATCGTAGAACTCGACCTTGACAGCGCCGAAACGCCTTCACAGATACCCGCCGAGCCGTGGATCCCGGAGATCATTTTCGAGAGTCCGGGGCTGCTTGCCGTTAACAAACCTGCTTCGAGCGTCGTGCATCCTACCTGTTTTCACAGGACCGGAACGATCGCTTCGGGCGTCGTAAATTATTATGCGCAGCAGGGGCTGAATTCCGGAATCCATCTCGTTAACAGGCTCGATCTGGGCACGTCCGGGCTGCTTTTGTTTGCAAAATACGGGCTCGTTCAGGAGCGTATGCGCAAGCAGGCGGAATCCGGCGGGTATACTAAATTATACGTCGGGGTACTGGATATTTCAGGCGGTGCGGTCGATATTTATCCGGGCAAGGCGGGTGTGATCAACGCCCCGATCGCCAGGGACAGGACAAGTATTATCAAGCGCAAGGTGAGTGAAGACGGAGACTCGGCATTGACGAAATATAAAATTATTGCCGTCGACAATGCACGGAACCGTGCTCTCGCGGCCTTTTCTCTAGTTACGGGACGCACTCACCAGATCAGGGTACACATGAGTTACGCGGGCTTCCCTCTCGCGGGAGACTCAATGTATAACCCTGCTTTTTATGAAAACGAAACGTCGCACCAGCTGCTTCACCAGTACCGGGCGACGTTTACGGAACCTCTTACGCACGAGCGCATAACTTTATGCTGCCCCGTGCCCGAGGATATTTCTTCTGAATTTCCGGAATTATTTACAGACGGACGGTTAACGGAACAGGCAGAAAACTACCTGGCCGCCGGCGAACCGTTCTGATCTGCTTTATCGGG
>JAGADO010000085.1 GCA_017613535.1 Clostridia bacterium
CTCTGTTCACCATCACCGACGTTGAAGGCGCTGACGCTTTCGTATACGGCGAAGATGACCTGTACTTCGGTATGTTCCTTGTAGCAGGCGGCGGCGGATTGTCTAACCAGAAGAACACCGATTACACCGATTGGACCTGCAGAGGCCTGAACCTGAACGAGTACGTTTTCAGAGGAACTCCCGCTCCTGTTACCGAGCCTGAAACAGTTCCCGCTACCGGCGACGCTGCGATCGCTATGTTCGCAGTCATCGCTGTTCTCGCTATGGGCGCAGCCGTTGTCTTCATGAAGAAGAAAGCTTTCTGATTCTGAGAGACTGAGCAAAACGAAACCATCAAAAGCCGGGCCTTCGGGTCCGGCTTTTTTCGTTAAAAAATGGTTTTCTGCCGTCTCACTTGTTTCGTCCGTCATAGCAAATGCTCAGGAATCGCTGGTTTGCTATGACGGGAGCAGCGCCCGCTATAAAAAAAGACCGAGTCCGGACTAGAGACGGCGCCTGCTGTGAAGCCTAAATGGGCCCTTTCCCTGATTCCGTGAATAATACGGAAACCGCCCCGGGCATATTTTTCCCGGTCAATGTATCTGTGCTCCTCCTTTAGCGTACTGTATCTTTTTTTGCTGATTTCAAGATTCAGGATACATCATTGGGCGCCGGATGTATCCCTTTTTCTCATATCGCTAATTTGGGATACATCGTTAGGCGCTGGATGAGTCAAGGTCCAAATTACGGCAAAATCCGCTTAATTTCATTTTTATGCTGTAACCCGTTACAGCAAAAAAGGCTCGACTTTCAAAATCTGCCGTAAACTCCGGGCTGACCAGGCTCACGGAGGCAAAAATGAGCGGCAGAGCGGAGTGAACGGATCAATTGTTCACGGAATCAGGAAAAGAGCCCCGCTTCCTGCTGTTGTTGACTGAAACAACCCGTTTTGCTATAATTTTTGCAGATTAAAAGATACGAAAGGAGTCTCACATTTCATGAAACGTATCATAGCATTATTGATCGCAATCGCGGCACTCGTATGCTTTGCGGCATGCTCGACAGGCGGAGATAATACCGCAACGCCCGATCCGAAAACCACCGAAAACAATGCGGCGGACGTTACCCCCGAAAAAGCAACAGAAGCCGGCACAACACAGGCACCGACGGCCGCACCCGCCACAGACGTACCTGCGACGAAAGAACCGGCACCCGGATCGGATATTGACGCGATCCTTATTGATTTTGAAGATGACACCAGCTACACGTGCTACGGAAGCATGGCCGAGATCAACCCCGGCGAGCCCTGGCTCACTATCATTACAAACCCGGGCGATAACAACTTCGTTGCCCACTTCGACGAGGGCTTCGGATTTGACAGCACCGAATATCCTTATATTGCCTTCAAATACCGCGTAGGCTACGGCCAGAGCGTGCGCGCCTCGAACCACCTCTACGCAATGACGGCGAGCGGCGGACCCACCCCGAACAACGGCTGGTGGTACCACCTCGATTACATAAACGACCTTGACTGGCACGTAGCGATCGTGCAGATCGCCAGCGCATTCCCGTCCGCCGACAACGAATGGCGCTCGCTTCGTACGCCTACCGTTGACACTGCCGGCGGAGATCTGGCGTATGCATGGCTTGGCGTGTTCAAGAGCGTTGAAGACATCGAAAAGTACGATGCCGCGTACAATGAAAAATACGGCGAACTGCTCGTTAAAGCTGCTCCGCCTGATGTTGAAAAGCAGGAATCGGTCCCGCTGCTTGACGACGCATTCGAAAACGTAAACATCAATTTCGAAGACTGCGAACAAAACGCTACCCTCACATCGGTCGATATGTTCAACTATGTCCCCGGCCTCAACAACTCCGTTTATGTTGACCGCGACGGCGGCACGGCGGCACAGATCGAATTTGATGCTCTGTATTACAACGGCCTCGTTAAGAGCGGCACTGCCTACACCGTAAGCTTTGACCTGATGAACGTCGGCGGTGCGTCGATGTTCGGCGGCTTCATCTTCAACTACGGCGATGAGGGCAACACTTCCCGCAACTTCTATGAAGACAGCGGTCTCGTACAGGCGGGCGGATACATCCTTGCAGGCGCCAGCGGCTGCGGCGTAACGTTCAAGGGCGAAAAGACCGTTATGTTCTACATTCCCGTATGGGATGCGGACAATACCAAACTGACTGTTGCCACCGTCGATTTCGAGGGTCCGGTAGATTTCAATGCCGCTTACAGCACCTTCCGCCTTGAAGATGACGGCCAGTCCAAGGTAACGATCTACGTAAACGACGAGCTGTTCGTGACGGTAGAGTATTCCGATCCCGGCATGTCAGCGGCACCCACGCTGTACGAGCAGTATTACCGCTCCGTAAAGATCTCCGCTGCAGACGGCACCGAACTGCTCAAAGTTGACAACGCGCACTTCTCCATCTACAAGAGCTTCGCATTCGGAGGCCGTGCGCACAAGATCTGCGTCGACAACATCACGATTGCCAACAAATAAAAACGTCCTTATAAAAAGGAGGTCTTGCTAAGTGAATCTTAAAAAAACCATCAAGCTGCTGACAGTTTTGCTGACGATCGCCGTTGTCTGCATTGCCTGCTGTTCATGCAAGCCTGCGGACAACGGCCCGGTGCCTGCCACTGCGCCTGGCACCGCCGATAACCCCGAAGTAACTGATGAGCCTGAAATGACGGCTGAACCGGGGGCAACTGCTGAACCGGGGGCGACGGATGAGCCGGGCAGTACGGACGGACCGGATGCCACAGGAGAACCCGAAGCGACCAACGTCCCTGTTGCCACTCCGGAGATCAGCTCCGATGCAGCAGCCCGCATACGCGCGTTTTACGAAGACGTAAAAGGCACGTGGACCGCTGACGACGATACGCTCGTTGACTTCGGCAGCGCAGACGGGATTGCTCAGGTGCTATTCGCAAACTGGAACGAACAGGCAGATTTCCCGGAAGGCGTTGTCGCCGATGCCGAGAAGAGGGAAGACGGTTCGTATAAGCTCAGGATCAGAATGGCTGACGGTTCAGATGCCGATTACTCCGTAAAAGTTGAGGAAGGCGAACTGAAGCTGACATCAGGCATTCTCAGTAAAAGCTACAGATTTTTGCCCGAAAAGCAGCTCAAAAACGGCTCTGAAAGCCTTAAGGATGCCGCTGAAATAAAAGAGTTCTTCCGGACTGCAGAGGGGACCTGGACGGCTTCCGACGGCCGCTTCCTTGACTTTTATACGGGCGACAGCGGAGAGCCGATGGCTTTGTTCGGGTCGTGGTTTGGCGAGGCGGGATACGTCTTCGCAAATGTCACGAAAGCCGAAAAAAGGGATGACGGCAGCTACGCGCTCGAAGTCGTAACGCTTTACGATAATCTTGAATTGTCGTACAAAGTCCTGCTGAACGGAATAAAACTGACTCTCGATGTGCCTGGCGTGGATAAGATCGAATACGAATTCTTGTCGACCAGACAGTATCCGCCCGCATACAGAGCATTGTCCCAGGACGAAGTACTGGCGCGCCTGTCCGGTCCGTTCACGGGCGTTCTGGACGAGAATATGCTCCTGTTCGTCGAATCGTCCGACGGAGTACTCAAGCTCGTGCGAGGCGGCTGGAACGACGATGAAAGCAAATACAGAAGGCTCGACATCGTGTCGATCGTCGCTGACGAATCGGGCAATACCGAGCTTTACTATGCGGACATGCGTACGGCATCCGGGCTGAAGCGCTTCTCGTTTGTGTACGTACAGGGTGGCAATGTTCTTCTTGTTACCGAAGAGGGTTCGGATCCTGTGGCGTATAAGCCTTACTCTCCCGAATCGGAGAAGGTCAAGGCAAATCTGAGAGCGGAATCGTTTGCGATATCGCTTAACGGCACCTGGACAGCAGACGATTCGTCGTTCCTTGACTTCTTTGTTACCGACACGATACCGCGCGTCCTCCTCGGCAGCTGGTCTTCGGGCACCTCGAACAGGGAGTTCAGGATCATTGACGCGAAACAGGACGACACCGGAAAATATACCGTGAAGCTTGGCGAATCGTCCGACGACAATGACTATACCATTTACTATTGCTTTGCCGACGACGGAAAGATCAGATGGGCCTCTGCCGACGAAGCGTATAAAGAATACTACTTCCTGCCCGCAAAGCAGTACCCCGAAGCGTACAATCACGTAAGCTTTGAAGCCGCTGCCGCCAGATTCGCAGGACCGTTTACCGAGTATAACGAGGGAAAACAGTACCTCTATATGAAGGTTGAAAACGGATCGCTCTACCTGGTCACGGGCGACTGGTTCAACGCTGCGGCGTATAAACAAGACCTTATTTCTTCGATCGTTGAGGATACTTCGGGCCGCGTCGAACGCTACCTCGCAGACGTGCAGGTGACGGTAAACGGTAAGACCGAGATCCGAAAGCTGGTATTTGAGTTCGTCAGCGCAGGCGAGATCCTCGAGGTCACATACGGAAGCACCGTGACCGCATTCCGTGAAGGCACTCCCGCGACCGTGACGAAAGAGATGCTTGCAAGGGCGCTCGAATTTGCGAACAAGTACACCGGTCAATGGACCGCTCCGGATATGTCGTTCGTGTTCATCAGCGGCGACAACAGCAAGCCCGCTATAATGTTTGCGCAGATGTTCTCCGGCGGACAATTCCCGTCCGCAACGATCCTTGACGCCGTACCGGCTGAAGTTTCCGATGCGAAAGCGATCTATAAACTGAAGCTCAAAATGAACGACACCGGTATGATCTACGAAACAGACTGCGTGTACACGTACACCGGGACTATGAACGGAATGGAAACGCTCGAGCTGAAAGATTATACGGGCGTGACAAAAGTTTATTCGTACTACAGGACGTTCCAGCTAGGCGGAAAAGACTGCCTGAAGAACAATAAATCAGCGTATATCGCGCTTGGCGAAGGATCCGAAGGACAATACTGGCTCACCAAGGACGGAAAAGAGTATCTGCGCGTCATGACGCAGTCAATGGATATGCAGACTGTCGTCGTTAAGCGCGGCCGTACTGACGGCAGCATGCCTGAACACACATATTCGGTACTGTTTGTCGCAGAGGATACGCCGCTTATGCATACGGAGATGACGCTGATCGTGGAAGAATACGGAGTGACGCACTTTATCCAGGTCGGCTGGTATAACCTTGACCAGTGCATCGAGGTCAACTTCGATGACCCTGCCGTGGATACCGTTGTCTATTATTCGACGACTCCGTAATGCTCATCTGTGTCGCTTTTGAGGCGGATCAGACAGTCCGCCCCAAAAGCGGCTCAAAAAAATTGTTGACACCGGATCGGGCTCTGTGGTAATATGCCCCAGTATGCCGCCACCTGGATCTGCGAAGCTCCAACCTCTTCCCGGTAGCAGGCGAATCAATATACAAGGAGATATAAAAAATGACGAAGGAAAGAAAACAGGAAATCATCAAGACCTACGGTCTTAAAGAGGGCGACACCGGTTCGCCTGAAGTTCAGGTCGCTCTGCTTACCGAGCGCATCAACGAACTTAACAAGCACCTTGAATCTCATAAGAAGGATCATCACTCCAGACGCGGCCTGCTGATAATGGTCGGTCACAGAAGGGGACTGCTCTCCTATCTTCAGAAGATCGACGTCGAACGTTACCGTTCTCTCATCGAAAGACTCGGTCTCAGAAAATAACTCAGGTACACTGGCGAGGCTCCGCAAGGGGTCTCGCTTTTGTAAATAAATATTTTTACAGAAGATGCGGCTGTAGGGCGTAGATTGTACGCTCCGGTCCCCGAAAGCGCAGGGACTTTAGCCGGAACGCAGAATCTACATGCTACCGCCTCAGCTTCGGAAAGGAATGAATATGTTCAGAACATTCACCACTCAGCTCGCAGGCAGAACGCTTACGCTGGAGTTCGGAAAAGTTGCCCAGCTCGCGAACGGATCGTGTCTTGTAAGGTACGGCGACACGGTCGTATTGTCCACCGCCACTGCTTCCAAAGAGCCTAAAGAATGCATCGATTTCTTCACGCTTAGCGTTGACTACGAGGAGAAACTTTATTCTGTCGGAAAGATCCCCGGCGGCTTCATCAAGAGAGAGGGAAAGCCCTCCGAAAAAGCGATCCTTACGTCGCGCGTTATTGACCGCCCGATCCGCCCGCTGTTCCCGAAAGACCTCAGGAACGACGTGGTAGTGATAAATACCGTTATGTCCGTTGACCAGGATAATTCTCCCGAGATTGCGGCGATGATCGGTACTTCCGCTGCTTTAGCCGTGTCCGACATTCCGTGGAACGGCCCCATCGGCGGCATCGTGCTCGGCCTCGTGGACGACCAGGTCGTCATTAACCCGAACGCCGCTCAGAGAGAGCGCAGCAAAATGTACGTCACCCTCGCCGGTACGCGCGAGAAGATCTGCATGATCGAAGCAGGCGCGCAGGAAGTTCCGGATGACGTCATGCTGAACGCTATCATTAAAGGCCACGGCACGATCAAAAAGATCTGCGAATTCATCGAAGGTATCCGCGCCGAGATCGGTAAAGAGAAATTCACGTACACGTCCGCCGAAGTGCCTCACGATATCTACGAAGACGTTAAAGCGCTCGTATTCGATGAGCTGAAGGAAGCTGTTTATACGCCGGATAAGCCCGAGCGTGACGCTAAGATCGACGCTCTTACGAAGAAAACTGCCGCTGCTCTTGCAGAGAAGTATCCCGAGGGCAAGGCGAAGATCGGCGAGGCTATCTACAAGCTCGAGAAGGGCATCGTGCGCGAAGGCATCCTGCGCGACCACAAACGCGTTGACGGCCGAGGACTGTACGACATCCGTCCTCTCAGCGCCGAAGTCGGTATCCTTCCCAGAACGCACGGTTCGGGTCTGTTCAAACGCGGCCTGACTCAGGTATTGACGATCGCCACACTTGGCCCGATGTCCGATATCCAGAAGATGGACGGCATTGACCTTGAAGATTCGAAACGCTATATGCATCACTACAACTTCCCGGCTTACAGCGTCGGTGAAGCGAAGACCTCCAGAGGCCCCGGCCGCCGCGAGATCGGCCACGGCGCACTTGCCGAAAGAGCGCTCGAGCCCGTTATTCCGTCCGAGGAAGAATTCCCGTACGCCATCCGCCTCGTTTCCGAAGTGCTTATGTCCAATGGTTCTACTTCTCAGGGCAGCGTCTGCGGCTCCACACTGGCTCTTATGGATGCAGGCGTTCCGATCAAACGCCCCGTAACCGGTATTTCCGCAGGCCTCGTCACAAACCCCGAAGATGAGAACGATTTCGTAACGTTTATGGACATCCAGGGTATCGAAGACTTCTTCGGCGACATGGACTTCAAGGTAGCCGGTACCGAAAAGGGTATCACCGCTATCCAGGTAGATATTAAGGTCCAGGGTCTCTCCTACGAGATCATCCGTCAGGCGTTCGAGCTTACTCATAAGGGCCGCGAGCGCATCCTCAACGAAGTTATCCTTCCTTGCATCTCCGAGCCGAGAGATCACCTCTCCAAGTACGCTCCCAAGATGTACCAGATGAAGATCGATCCTGATAAGATCCGCGACGTCATCGGTTCCGGCGGAAAGGTCATTAACCGCATCATCGACGAGACAGGCGTAAAGATCGACATCAACGATGACGGCACGATCTATGTTGCTGCTGTTGAAGAGGAAGCTGCTAATAAGGCGATGGATATCATCAAGGGCATCACCGGCGATATCGAGGTCGGTACAATCTTTGAGGGCAAGGTCACTAAGACGATGGCGTTCGGCGCGTTCGTTGAGTATCTTCCGGGAAAAGAAGGCATGGTGCACATCTCCCGTCTGGCGAAGTATCGCGTTGAGCGTACAGAGGACGTGGTCAATGTCGGTGATATCGTTAAGATCAAGTATATCGGCCTTGATAAGCAGGGCAGGATGGACTTCTCGATCAAGGACGTGGAGTGAGCGTAAGAGTGAGGTAGATCTTATAAATAAGGGCGAATGAGTCCTGAAAAACGATTCGGGCCGGAGGAAGCAGCTGCTTTCCCCGGCCCTGATCATTATTTATTTGATTTATACGCGGATCTGAGCATTATTGAACGCGAGCATTATTGACCGCGAACGCGAGCAGATCGTCTGTCCCGCGGCTATTGACGAGCGCGTCGAAAAGGGGAGCGTCGTCCGTGGCCAGCTCCGAGAGTTTCGCGGCTGCCTCAAGGTATTTGTCAGCAATCCTGGTGATATCTTCGTCCTTCGCGCCGCGGAATTTGCGGCATTTCAGGTCGTTTTGGAGCCTTTCGAAGAGCGCGTACGCCTGCGCGGTTAGATAAGCCTCGTTTTGCCCGGTGCCAAGCCGGAAGAGCACGTCGCCGGTCTGTTCAAGGCGCGATAGCATTGCTTCGTACGGCAGCGTATGGTCAAAAAAGTATGCTTTCACGAGTTTATCGGCGGCAAACGCGGCCAATTCATACATATTGCGCCTCGCCCAGTACAGGAATTCGGGTCTGTCTTTTTGGAACAGCTGCTCGTTCATCTGTCCGCTCGTATTGTACCAGTTTCCGCACTTATCGCGGTGAATTGCCAGCGCCTCGTCCGTCCGGCCCTCCGCATGCAGCAGGATCGCCTTCATCTTCCAGGCGCTCAGGCGCAATTGCCCGTCGGTGCAGCCCTCGATTATCTTGTCGCAGATCTTTGACAACTCATCCTTTTTCTCGAGCGCGAGGTCAAGGTCCGGTTCCGCGTCGTATATACCGCGTGACCACATATACAGGTGCATGATCCGGTAGTCGTTCGGGTATTCGCGGTAAGCCTCGTCAATGATCTTCTGCGCTTTTTCCCGGTTTTCCCTGTCTTCGCGTTTGTATTCGGCGATCGTCAGTTCGATCTGCTCGCTCACTTTTTCTTTGTCGTACCCCATCAGCTCGTCAAGAGTGACGCCGAAGTAGAATGCGAGCGGCTGCAGCATCGTTATGTCGGGGTACGTCTCGCCGCGTTCCCATTTGCTGACCGCCGCGCACGTCACGTTCATCGCCGCCGCCAGCTGCTCCTGCGTGATCCCTTTCTCGCTGCGCAGCCGTTTGATGTTAGTTCCAACTGAGATTTTCATCGTCATTACCTCCGTTTAAAATGGGTCAAGCGCTTGTTTCTGATGACATTTTATCATTTTCCGGCAATTTGTACAGGTATCGGTTGGAAAAAGAAGGTAAACCGGGAGTTGAATTTTTGTAGGAAAGGTTACAACTGCGTCGAGCTGCGAACATATTGCGAGGGGAAAATTGAAAATTGGAAATGGCAAACAGCAAATGGCAAATGCGAGTTCTTTTCGTCCGCTGATTGAGAGGAAATGTATCCCTAATTTCCAATTCGCCTAAAAAAGATACATCAGGCGCCTTGCTCTGAAGTTCAAGACTGAAAATGGGTAACGAAAGGATTGACTGCGCTTTAAGCGGAATGAGTTAAACTTATTGCCTCAAGCGATCCCCCTTCATTTTCCATTTGCCATTTACCATCTGCAATTTGCAATTATCCATTCACCGGGCCGTTTGCCATCTGCCATTCGCAATTTGCCATTCATCCGGTTCGCACGCCTGTTCGCCTTGCCGCACGTAACTTGCAATTGAAATCGACAGAATAAAATGATACAATAACAATGTATGTTTGTGCCTGAAAAAAGACACAAATAGATGCTATTATATTGTCCCGGGTCCCGGCCGGAAAGGACGGAAGAAAAAGCGGGACGATAATGCACCCTGGAGGTATTGACCGAAATGATCGAGATCAGAAATCTCACCAAAAAGTACGGGCAGTTTACCGCGCTGGATAACATCTCGTTCGACGTGAAAAAAGGCGAGATAATGGGCTTTCTGGGCCCGAACGGCGCAGGAAAATCGACCACGATGAATATTTTGACCGGATATATGCCGTGCACGTCAGGAACGGTAAAGGTCGGCGGATTCGAGATCATGGAGAACCCGAAAGAAGTAAAGCAGCAGATCGGATATCTGCCGGAGATACCGCCGCTTTACGTCGATATGACCGTCGAAGAATATCTGAAATTCATATTTGAGCTGAAATCGGTGCCGCTGGCGCAGCGCAAGAGGCAGATGGACGACATACTGTACCTTGTAAAGATCGGCGACATGAAAAAAAGGCTCATAAAGAACCTGTCGAAAGGATACAGGCAGCGCGTGGGATTTGCGCAGGCGCTCGTCGGAAACCCTCCGGTACTCGTATTAGACGAACCCACGGTAGGACTTGACCCGAGCCAGATCGTAGAGATCAGAAAACTGATATCTTCGCTCAGACACGACCACACCATAATACTCAGCACGCATATATTGTCCGAGGTCAACGCCGTGTGCAGCTCCGTCGTTATGATCAACCGCGGAAAGATCGCAGCGAGCGGAAGCGTTTCGGACTTCACCGCATCGGAAGGCTCGGTCAATAAATTCATTGTCAGTGTCGTCGGAAACAAGTCCGCGATACAGAAGACCATTTCCGAGGTCAGCGGCGTGCGCAGCGTAACGTTCATGCGCGTAGATAAAGACGCGGCGCTGTTCAACGTAGAATCGGCGAAAAACGTTGACATCAGAAGACCGATGTTCAACGAACTTGCCCGCGCATCGCTCCCGATAATCGAACTCAGACCCGTCGGAAGGTCGATGGAAGAAATATTCATCGATATCGTTAACAACGACAAAGCCGCTCCGGCCGACGATAATAAATAAAGGAGGCGGGACAATGAAGACTGTTTATAAAAGAGAAATGAACGCTTACTTCCGCTCTCCCGTGGCATACACGATAATCGCCGTATTTATGGTGATGGTCGGTCTGTTCTTCTGGGTGCGGAACCTGCTCTACGCCTCCACCGATTTTTCGGGCGCGTTGTCAATGACCTCTACGTACCTCACGTTCATTATGCCTATCCTGACGATGAAGCTGCTCTCCGACGAACGACGCAGCGGCACCGAAGTGCTTCTCCGCACGTCGCCCGTGCCGATGTGGAAAGTCGTCGTAGGAAAATACCTCGCGTCACTCACGCTTTACGCGATAATGGTATCGCTCACCGCGATATACCCGATAATAATGACGTTCCTTTCCGAGAACGGCGTTCCGGCGGGCAAGACTTTCGGCGGTTACGTCGGTTTCTTCCTGCTTGGTGCAGCGTACCTCGCGATCAGCCTGTTCGCATCGTCATTCACAGAAAGCCAGGTCGTTGCCGCGATCTCCGGAATCGTTTCGCTGCTCGTGCTTTACTATATGCAGTCGATCGGAGCGACGATAGGCGGCACGTTCGGATCGATCCTCCAGTGGCTCTCTCCGCTGAAGCGCTATTCAGATTTCTCGCTGGGCGGATTCAATATTGCCTCCCTGTTTTTCTACATCACGCTTTCAGGCATGATGGTGTTCCTGTCCGTGCTCAATGTCGAGCGCAGACGCTGGCAGTGAGGAGGTGTTCGGAATGAAAAAGAACGCCGAAACTAATAACATCGAAATAAAGAACAACAATGCGGAGACGGAGAAAAAGGGTCTGTTCTCGCAGGCGACCCGCAGGCGGTTCAGATTCGGTTCGAATATGATCGTGCTCGCGATACTGGTGATAGTTGTATTTGTTGTCGTTAACGTTGTGCTCGAACGCTTCTCGACCAGGCTTACGCTCGACCTCACGTCTGAAAAACTTTACACGATAGGCGACGTGACGAAGAAGAATATGGAAGCTCTCGAAAAAGACGTGGAGATCATTGCCCTCTACGATCGCGTGAAGGGAGAAGCCGACACGGATAAGGTCGCGGTGATGAAAGTACTTGACCTGTACGAACCGTTCGAAAGAATAACCGTATCGTACGTTGACCCGGACTCGCACCCCAACTTCATACTTGACACGGTCGGCAGGATCAACGCCGGTTCGTATTCCGCGGGCGACTACATCGTCAAATGCGGCGAAAAGACGCGCAGGATCTCTAAATCCGAAATGTACGTGACAACGACCCAGACGTATAACAGTTTCTATTCCTACGAAGTCCAGAGCGGCATGCAGGCCGAGCGCAAACTCACTACTGCTGTGCTGTACGTTACCGCCGATGTTTCACCGGTGGTGTACTACATCAACAACCACGGTGAAGAAGATATAAGCGATTATTCGATGCTGCTCACATATATAGAGGGCCTCGGCTGCGACGTTAAAGAACTAAATATGGGTAAGATAACCGAGATGCCCGAGGATGCTGCAGTGGCGATAATAATGGGCCCGAAGTTCGATATCACTCCCGCTGAAAGCGTTATGCTCCAGCAGTGGCTCGAGCAGGGGGCAGGCCAGCTCGCCATCGCTGCCGATCCTATGCAGAGCGGTTCTGAATTCGCGAACCTGAACGAACTGCTCACAAAGATGTTTGCTCTGTCGCTCAACAACGATCAGATCTCCGATGACACGAACAGGATCTCGTCCGCGGCAAACGCTTTCTCGTTCCTTGGCCAGTCAGTTTCGAACGGTCCGATCGAGAATTCAAGTGTTTACCAGGTGCCGGTTTTCACGTCGCGCTCGATCAACGTGCAGAATATTGACGAATCCACCGCCGGAATAAAGCATTATCCTATAATGCAGACGTATGAGACTGCCGTTTCCACCGCGATCGTTGGCGGGACAAAGAGCGCTCCCGGTATTTTTACGGTCGGAGCAGCGGCAAAGAACCTCAATTTCAACGAAGTTTCGCACGCGATCGTGTTCGGGTCGACAATGGCATTTACGGATGAGTATTACGCTCTTTACGGCGCGTACACCGTGCGCTCGCTGTCGATATACGCGATGGGCGTCGACTGGATGATCGAGAGCTACGGCACGAACGAAGGTACCGAAATAGCTCAGAAAAACTACGGATCTACGAACCTGATCGTCACCGCGGGCCTGAGAAACACGCTCGGAATAATCGCGGCAGTTGTCGTACCGCTGATAATCATCGGAATCGGGATCGTTGTGTGGCTGAAGAGACGCCACCTGTGATGCCGCGGGGGAGATTGCCCGGACCGGTAATAGCCGGAGGATAACAGATGAATAAATATCTTACAACTATAATAGCTCTTGTCGTGATCGTCGTGCTGCTCACCGGGTTCTTTATCGCAAAGAAGGCGGGCTGGCTCGATCCTAAGGCGGAGCCTACCGCAGACCCGGACGCAGGTGTCGTGACAGGTCAGATATTTGCATTCTTCAGCGAAGATGAGAACGCTTTTTTGAAAATAAACGGCATCGAAAGCTCCAACAAGGGGGAGCTTCTGGTGCTTGCGAAGGAAGGCGGAGAATGGAGATCGACTTCGCACGAAGCTCTGGCTGTCATCAGCAAGAACGTAAACTCGTGCCTGAACTCTATGCGAAGCCTTAACGGGCGCCTCACGTACGAAGGCGAAATGACCGAGTCGAAGAGGCTCGAGTTCGGATTCGAAGAAAGCACAACGTTTATCAGGCTAAGCCTCAGCGACGGCACGGAGCACAAGGTCATATTCGGCAAGGACAATCAAAGCGGTTCTTCTTCGTACGTCTGGGAAACAGGCACCGAGAAAGTGTATCTGGTCGACAAATACCAGCTGACAAGCACGCTTGTTGACGCCGTTGACCTGCTCGATTCGAAGGTGTTCACGTTTGACGACGCCGGACAGATCAGCCGCGTGAATATTACGAAAGACGGCAGCGATTACCTTAAGCTGCAGGCGATAATAAGCACGGAAGTTGACGTGCCGCGCTCGTGGAAGGTGACTTATCCGCTCGAACGCGCCGGTGACGCGACGACGATCGAATCTCTTGTGTCTTCGCTCACGTCGATGCTGGTCACGGGGATCGAAAAGATGAATTGCGAAGACCTCAGTCAGTACGGCCTTGCCCCCGCGAAATTCAAAGTTTCCGTCACCGACCCGCATAAGACGGTCACGCTTTCCGTAGGCGAAATGAATCCTGACCGCACGTGCTACTACGTCACTATCGATAATTCCACCGACGTATACCTCGTAAAAAACACGTACATCACGTTCACGGACACGTCGCTCCTGTCGTTCATGGACGAGTACATATTTATGGTAACATACACGAAACTCGAAACGGTCGAACTTGACGTGCTCGGACGCAGCTACAAACTAACGTACGACGCGAGGGGAGAGCGCGACGACGAAATATTCACGATAAACGGTACGAACGTGTATTTCGATGAAGAAAGAGATTACCGCGGCGAATTCAAGCGGATCGGTACGGCAATGTACGGCATAAGGCTCACGGGGCTCGAGGATGAGCCGGCCGAAAAGGGCGAGCTGGTCTGCCGCATAAAATACACGGAGTGGGACGGTACGGTCAATACCGTCGAGTGCTACGACCGTGACGGCTCGTCGATGTACCTCTACCTCAACGGTTCGTACCAGGGCGGATACGGAAACCGCTATCTGCTTACGTCGAACAATGAAAACTACGGCATTATCGGCACAGTTGATAATCTTTACGCCATGATGGGTATTGAAGATCCTCAGGCGTCGCAGGCAGGCTGAGATGAAGCGGAAAACAAAAGAGAAACGCCTCAGGGGCGAAAATAAGGAGAAAGCGGACGAGAAGAAGCTCGAAGGTCAGGCGAAGGAGAATGCCGAAGGGCAGGCTGAGGGTCTGGCTGAAGGCGACGCCGGGGACAAGACCGGGCAGGGGAGAGTAATTGACCGCAAAGTGCTCGAAGCGCGCAGAAAACAGCGCATACGCCGCAGAAGGATCATTGCCCTGATCGTGCTCGTACTGATAATTGCCGCGGTGATAATACTTCTCTGGCGGCTCGGCGTATTCAAAAAACGCGACCCGGATAAGGTGCTCACACCTTCAGTGACGCAAGTCGAATACACGCCGCGCGGTGAATACATTATGAGCGCTGTCGACGGCACAGTCGTTATCTGCGACGAAAACGGAGTGACCGGGATCGACACGGATGGCAAATGGAAGTGGAATTCCACGCTCAGTGCGTTTAATCCCGTGTTCAGCGGCGAAGGAGACGTGATCCTTGTTACCGACCAGGGCGGAAAGAGCATATGGGCCTTTAACGGTTCCGGGCAGCTCTGGAGATACATTTCCGAGAACGATCTCATCTGTGCGTACATTGCCGGACCCGTTTCGGGAAGCGGCGGATCATCGCGCTCATCCGAAAACGGCCCGGATATAATAACGATCTGCGAGCAGGAAGATTTCGAATCATCCGTAACGCTCCTTCACACCGAAAAGGGCAAGCTCGTCGAGAAGTTCACTAGAAAATTCGGAAAGTATCATATGCTCTCGGCTTCGGAATCGTCCGACCGCTCACAGCTGGCGTCTGCGGGAGTTTACTACGAGGGAGGCGTCCTCACCGGCTGCACTGTGTTCCTGCGCACGTCCGACGGAGAAATGTACTCCACGCTCGTAAGCGACGGAGAAGTGTATCTGCAGCTCAGATATTTGAGCGACGGTACACTGTTTGAGGCAAATTCGGACTCGCTCAGGCTCGTGCGCAGGACCCCGTCCGTATCGGGCAGCGGAGACACCGAAAAAGTGCTGTGGACAAGGAGCGGAGACAGGAAACTGATCGTTGACACCGGCGTGATCGGAAAAGACAAGTTTGCCGCGGCGTTCAGCGACGGCAATTCCTCCGGCGGAGGCATGTCGTACATCAAATTCTACGACCGGAACGGAAACGTCACGAAGACCTCCGAGATACTCGGAAGCGTAAAAGGCATGGAGATCCTGTCGGGCTTCCTGACAGTATGGACGGATAAGACGGTCTACCTGCTTAACCAGGGCGGGAACATTATAGGAACAAGCGAATTCGAATCCGCTATCAGCGGAGCATCGTTTATGGATACCAGGACGCTTGCGGTCAATACAGCCGCGGGTATTTTCATTCTCTCGTTCAGCGAGTGAAAGGACAGGTGCTTTTAAATGTCAATCATAATCGACCTCGTTATCGTCGCGTTTATCGTCATCTTTCTGATCGTCGGTATAAAGCGCGGTTTCATGCTGATGCTGCTGCCGCTGCTTTCGATCGTGCTGTCGATAATCCTCGGTTTCGCGCTGAAAGGCACGATCAGGTCACTGCTTAACAAGACGCCGATCGAGGAGAAAATCTCGACCTCGGTGACAAATCTTCTGAGGAAGACGCTTGATGAGAGCATTGAGGAAACTGAGGTAACCGAGGAAGAAGTTTCGCAGGAGCAGGGCGAGAAAGCGGTAAAAGAGACGGGAATTCCTAAATATGTTGCCGACATGGTTAAAAACTGGGCGGCGAAGAATTCGGGCGACGTGTACGGAGAGGGCACGGATACGGCATCGGTGCTCGGGGCAAAGGTGGCGTCGTTTGCGGTTGACCTGATCGCATTCCTGATCATTGCCGTCATAGTGATAATCGTTCTGCTGATCATCAAAGTTATCATCAAGCAGACGCGCGAACTCAGGATCCCCGTGCTCCATCAGCTCGGTTCGGTCGGAGGCGCCATCGCCGGAGTCGCGCTCGCGCTTGTTATCCTGTATGGCATAACGTTCGTCATCGGACTCCTGGCATCATGCGGTCTTCTTACGAATTTCGCGGAGGCGTTCAAAAAATCGCTGCTCGGAGGTTTCCTGTACAATCACAACCTGATCGGCAAACTCGTGGCGCTTGTTAAGGAAAAATTCTGATAAATCCGGATAATTCTGACAAAAGCGGAAATTAAGAAAAAAAGATGTTGACAACGGCTCTGCAAAAGAGTATTATTGTCCGTGCGCTTTTAGCGATGGAGGTGTGACTGGCATGAGAGTAAAGGTTACAATGGCATGCACAGAGTGCAAGCAGCGCAACTATACGACGCTTAAAAATAAGAAAAATGATCCTGATCGTATCGAGATGAGCAAGTACTGCAAGTTCTGCAAGAAGCATACTACTCATAAAGAGACGAAGTGATTTGTGCGCGGTGACTGCCGCGCGAACGGAATGTTAAGGATGGATGTGTGATTATGGCTGCTGACAGCAAAAAGAAGCCCAATATCTTCAAGAGAATAGGCTCGAAGATTACTTCGTTCTTTAAAGGAATAGCATCCGAATTGAAAAAGGTCACCTGGCCCACCAAGCGTCAGGTGTTTGTGAACACTGTCTCTGTGCTTGCGTTCTGCCTGGTGATAGGACTTATCATCTGGCTTTGCGACGCCGGCTTCAAGGCGCTTACGACGCTTATAGAGAGTTGGAGGTAAGCGAGGCGGGCGTTCACGCCCGGCCGTGAGTCAGAGAAGGAGGACAACGTTCATGTTTTTGGAAGATGTGTCCAGCGAACCGCTTTGGTATGTGGTTCACACGTATTCGGGATACGAGAATAAGGTTAAGACCAGTCTGGAACGTGCCATTGAAAACCGTGGCATGAAGGACTATTTCTTTGATATTATCATTCCGATGATCGAAGAAGTGGAGATCCAGGACGGGGAGCAGAAGTCTGCCCTTAAGAAGATATTCCCCGGCTACGTGCTCA
Source organism: Clostridia bacterium (assembly GCA_017613535.1). GTDB lineage: Bacteria > Bacillota > Clostridia > UBA1212 > UBA1255 > UBA1255. The sequence goes on from JAGADO010000085.1 coordinate 17,443, forward strand.
TCAAGATGATCATGACAGACGATACATGGTACGTTGTCCGTAATATCCGCGGAGTCACAGGCTTCGTCGGATTCGGTAACAAACCTACTCCTCTTACGGAGCAGGAGATCGTAGCCCTGGGCGTTGACGCATCCGTTAAGCCCGTTGTCGATTACGATGTGGGAGATACCGTCCGGATCATTTCGGGCGCCCTCGAGAACTTTACCGGTGTCGTTGAGAGCATCAACACCGATAAGGGTCAGGTTAAGGTGAAGGTATCCATGTTCGGCCGCGAGATCTCGGCCGAGCTCGAATACGCACAGGTACAGCGCGTATTCTGATGAAGGCTATACTCCGCTTCGGCGGGTTGGCATAGATTTTCCTATAAATTTGGGAGGTGGACTTTATGGCAAAGAAGGTAGTTGCATTTGTTAAACTGCAGATCCCTGCAGGTAAAGCGGCACCTACGCCACCGGTTGGACCAGCATTAGGTCAGCATGGCCTTAACATCATGGGCTTTTGCAAAGAGTTTAATGAGAGAACGAAAGCGGACGCGGGACTGATCATTCCCGTCATCATCACTGTCTACGCAGACAGAACGTTCACGTTCATCACCAAAACTCCTCCGGCGGCAGTGCTTCTTAAGAAAGCATGCAAGATCGAGAGCGGATCGGGCAGACCTAACAGAGATAAGGTCGCTACGATCACGAAGGCAGAAGTTATGAAGATCGCTGAGCAGAAGAAGGTCGATATGAACGCGGCGTCCGTTGAGGCGGCTGCAAGCATGATCGCCGGAACCGCGCGCAGCATGGGAATCGTAGTGGTCGACTGAGGCCGCAGGAATACAGACAGGAGGGAGAATTATTATGTTCAGAGGAAAGAACTATAAAGAGAGTAAAAAGCTCATCGATTCCGCCAAACTGTATGATCCTGCAGAGGGACTTGACCTTGTTGTTAAGGCCTCGAAGGCTAAGTTTGACGAGACTGTTGAAGCGCATATCAGACTGGGCGTTGACTCCAGACATGCGGATCAGCAGGTAAGAGGCGCAGTCGTACTGCCTAACGGAACAGGTAAGACCGTCAGAGTGCTCGTTTTTGCGAAGGGCGCTAAGGCGGACGAGGCCCGCGACGGAGGAGCAGACTTCGTAGGCGCCGAGGATCTTGTCGCAAAGATCCAGGGAGAGAACTGGTTCGATTTTGACGTCGTGGTCGCTACGCCCGATATGATGGGTGTCGTAGGCCGCCTCGGTAAACTTCTCGGTCCCAAGGGATTGATGCCCAACCCCAAGGCCGGAACCGTTACCATGGATGTTAAGAAAGCTATCGCTGATCTTAAAGCCGGTAAGATCGAATACAGACTTGATAAGACCAACATCATTCACTGCGTTATCGGAAAAGTTTCCTTCGGCGTTGATAAGCTGAACGAGAACTATTCCACGCTGTATGATGCGATTGCCAAGGCTAAGCCCGCGGCAGCGAAAGGCCAGTATTTCAAGAGCATTACCGTCGTTTCCACAATGGGACCGGCAGTGCGCCTGAATCCGGCCAAGAACTGAAGCGTATTGACGGCCGCGGGAATCAAAACGCGAGCCGCAGCGCCGAATGTTCGAGTAACTAAATAGGAAAGATTGCACCGAAGACAGCAGGCATTGTCCCCGAGAGGGAACATGTAAGACCCGCCGAGGCAAGATCGATTGGAATGACTGAAAATGATCCAACAACCTTGTCTGTCTTTGTGCGGACAAGGTTTTTTATATCCGGAAGGGGGTGTTTGTTGGATGCCAAGCAATAAGGTTTTAGAGGCAAAGAAGGCCGTCGTAGCTGAAATAGCAGACGATATCAAGAATTCACCGGCTACTATTATCGTTGCCACGAGAGGTCTGACTGTTGAAGAAGATACCGAGCTTCGTAACGAGCTGCGTGCAGCGGGCGTTAAGTTCGCGGTTCGCAAGAATACGCTTGCTGCGAAGGCGGTCGAATCGCTGGGAATTGAAGGTGCGGAGGACTATTTCAAAGGTCCCACCGCGATTGCCACCTCGAGTTCATACACCGAAGCCGCGAAGATCCTCGTGAAGTTCGAAGCTAAACACGAAGAGATCAAGGTCAAGGGCGGACTTGTGGAAGGAAAGGTGATTGACGCGGCGCAGGTCAAAGACCTCGCTAAGATGCCTTCGAAAGAAGAGCTCATCGCGAGAGTCCTGGGCGGTTTCAACGCCCCGATCAGCGGTCTGGTCAATGTTCTGAACGGAAATATCCGTGGTCTGGTGGTTGCTCTCAACGCGATCGCCGAGAAAAAAAGCGCCTGACTTTTACAAATTCCGCCGGCAATGCACAAATATTAAAGATCTTTATGTGTGTTGACCCGCGTCTCAGGCAAAAAAACTAAAAAAAGCTACTAAAAAAATGGAGGATTTTATCATGGCTAGCGAAAAAGTTACAAAATTAATTGAAGATGTTAAGGCTCTTACCGTTCTCGAACTCTCTGAGCTCGTTAAAGCTCTCGAAGAGGAATTCGGCGTTTCCGCCGCTGCTCCCGTAGCAGCAGTCGCAGTTGCCGCTCCCGCTGCCGATGCTCCGGCCGCTGAAGCTGAGCAGACCGAATTCGACGTCATCCTTAAGGATGCCGGCCCCACGAAGATGGACGTTATCAAGGCTGTTAAGGAAGTCACCGGTGTTTCCCTTATGGACGCTAAGAAGCTCGTTGACGCTGCTCCTTCGACCATCAAAGAGAAAGTTTCCAAAGAGGATGCTGACGCTGCCGAGGCTAAACTTAAGGCTGCCGGCGCTACCGTCGAGATCAAATAAGATATCCGCCTGACATCAGACGAAAATGACCGGACAGGCCTGGTATACAGGTATGGCCGGAACAATAACAGCTGCCGCGGACCCGAGGGTCAACGGCCGCTGTTTTTTTACAGCTATAATCTCCGAGTGCCGAAGCAGCTAACAATTCTCCATTTGCCATTAACAATTCACACCTTTTCTACGAACGGCGAATCCGGATAGATGACTAAGAATTTCGTTTGACCGAAATGCGGACTTTCAGTTGTGATCGCATAAGACTCGAAATTCGAGTCATCATCCGGTTCGCCGCCATTTGCAACTTGCCATTTGCCATTTGCAACTTGCCCTGTGTGATTGCAAAACCTGACCGGATGTGAGATAATTACCGCACAGACTTGTGATCTAAGGAGCACTACGCAATGGCGGAAAAAGCAGGAATAATATTGACGGCGCTAAAAACTGCGGCGTTGACGGCAGTCTTAACAGCGGCTGCAGCGACACTGATCATCTGCGGAGGATGCAAAAAAGAAAAAGGCATTGTCCGAAGAGACATAAGCGGCGATACGCCGTACGCCGATTCGATCCTCTACGCGAACGATTCGGCAAACACGGTCCAGGTGGCGTTCACCGACGGAAACAGAAGCGGCGTGATCGCGAAAAACGCCATGTCGTCCTTCGTGTCAGACCTGACGCGCTCGGGAAATATGGGGATCAGCTACTTCGCAAACGCGGCCGGTAAGAACTACTTCACCGACAGCATGGACCTGTACGTAATTGACACCGACGGAGTGGAATGGGTCGACCGGTCATCGCCGACTGCGGGGAGGCTGAACACCACTCGAATGGGGTATTACTATTACGAAGCAAAGATCCAGGAATACTCATTCGGATTGCCCGACCCGGATAAAGCAGCACAGAAACCGACCGTAAAACTCGCCGACTTCACCGAAAACTGGGAAACGAACATGGCAGACATCTCGCAGAAAGCGGGAGAAAGCCTAACTATAAAAATACTCTTCCCGACAGACGCGTACGTGCTGAAAAAAGACGTAAACGTCCCGCAGGACAGCGTCACGACGGTAAAGATCACGATGAAAGTAAAGGGCTCGGCGAAGACCGCGTTCTTCTACTACACCGACTCGGCCACCAACAGGTTCTCAGAGCGCCAGAAAAAGGCCTTTACGGTCAGCAACGACGGAGAGTACCATACATACTACCTTGACATTTCAGACGCCTTAAAAGGCGATTTAACGTCATACAGGCTGGAATTCCAGGGCGAAGAGGGAGACATTGTCACAGTCACCGCGATCGAGGCCCTCGTTATAGGCACGGCGCCCAACCTGAAGACCAATAAAATACTCCACATCTTCCCGGATAAGATCCACCAGGAGCTCCGCGTCGTTGCCGCCTCCAAAGTCGAAAACATTAAAGAATACGGCCTCGTGCTGCGCCTCCCCGAAAACACCGTTGACGCGATGCAGATCCGCGACGCTGCGGGCGTGCACAGCGATCTGGATTTTGACACGAAAACCGTCGAATACGCCGCGTTCCACGTGAAAGGCGCCGGAGTCATCGGCTTCATCATCCCGGATATCAGCGGAAACACGGCTGCCGTTACGGTCGTGAAAGAGGACGGGTACTACGTCATCCGCCACATCTACGGCGGCAGTAACATGACCGTAAAATCCGGCAGCTGGCTCACGCTCTGCAACAGGCTCTACAACGATATGACCGACAGCTTCGACGGCATCGATAAAGCCGCTTCGATCGAGCGCGATCCGCTCAAAAACATCACGGTCCTGAGCTCCAACTCCGAATGCTCCTACACCGGCTACGATAAGATCCGCGGCCTGTACTATTTCGGTAAAAACGGCGCCGATTTTTCGACGGCGTACTATCTTGACAATAACGGCTACAAGACGTCGAACGTGAAGGTGGTCAATGATTCCGCGGATGACAGAACGATGTATTTCTGCTTCCACACTTACGCCGGATCTCTCGAATGTGCGACGCTTGCGGACGGCGAGGGCAATTCTATTCTACCGATCCCGATCGAGGTGTGCAAAAACTTCACGGGCGAGTTCGAAGACAGCTTCTACGACCCAACGGACGCAGGCTACGGCGACAGCTATTTCCCGCTCGTGATAAAAAGCGGGGAAACGGTGTCGTTCACCGAACACCACCTCTACCAGAACTGGGGAAAATTCCCGCTCAAGCAATTGTCCTCGATCCAGTTCTTCGTTGGCTACTACCACCTGTCCACCGGCGTTTCGGAATCAAACTGCATTGCCCCGTACTACGTTTACGGAAAAGACGGCTGGATCCTGCCAGACTTCCGCGGGTGCAGCAGCCTGATCTGGCCTTCGCAGCCTCAGTATAACGCCGTTGGCATCACGAAACTCGTGTCTCACTACGGCACCGACGGCACTTATTACCAGAGCGAATTCACCGGCTCGAAGATCAACGCGTACGGCCCGACGTATGCCGATATCGAATACAGCTACATCGCGGACGACGGAACGTACGAATACACAGTGCGCCACATGGAATTCCCGCACACGGACGAAAGCCGCACTTATTACACGCTCGAACTGAAATTCCTGAAAGATCTGAAGATCACGGAAGTCCGGCGCGATTTCACGCTGCTGATGTTCAACAGCAGGACAACGGCCTACCACTGGTTCACGTACCTTGGCGCAGACGGGAAGGTCGCGATCGAGGACATGCAGCTGGGGAAGACGGCGCTGGTCAATGTCTACGATAAGCTGCAGAAGGGTTCTTTCTGGTACACCTGGAACAACATCACCGAACCATCGCACGATAACCCCCTCAATTACGGCGTCGTTGTCCGCGATTACGACGTTAAAGCCGGCGGCTGGAAGTGGAACGGTAATTTCGTTGTGCGCAACTGCACCGACGGCACGTATAATTACGGCTACCTGACGCTCGACCTGGGTAAAACGACGTTCCGCAAAGGCGATTATATCCGTATGTCGTTCGTGCTGATCCCGTGGGGAAATCTCGACTGGGAAACGTACAGCAATATGGAGCTGCTCTACGAGGATTGTGTGACGTCCGCGGTTAAAGTCAGCACGGAAAAAGGAAAAGCATCGAACGAAAAATGGCTGCCAGAGCTGACGTGCGCCGACAACGAAGCGATCTTTACGGTTTCGGGCGGCCGCGGCAATACTCCCGTGCGCGTTGACGGCTTTACCTCGCCCGAACGGCCCGAGATATACATCCGCGACGGAGACAGCTGGGTCCCGTACTCTAACGCGGTGGTCAATGCGTACGACGGCTATATGATCCACTTTAACGATGACGGCACGTACGGCTTCTCATTCGTCTTCAAGCAGGAATCTCCGTCGGATTCCGTTACGTTCCGCATAGTTTCGCCAGCAGGCAGAGGCTAAGAGGTGGAGATTATCATGAAAAGATCTTTGCGTATAATCATGCTCGCATTAGCGCTGCTCGGAACGGCACTGGTGATGCTTTTGACCTCGTGCGGCGGTAAAAATCCCTCCGATCCGGGAAAACCGGGAGGCAGCAGCGCGCCTGGCAAGGACCCGCAGGACGGAGATGCCGAAGACCCTTCGCTGAACGTTTTCCCCGACGGCGAAAATATAGACATCGGCATTTTCTGGGAGCCGCCACACGACTTTACGACTGCCGAGCAGTACGACTGGATCCGCGACGCAAACATTACGTTCATCGAGATCACGAACCGCGACGGGGCGATCAATAAAGAGGTGTCCGACCTGCAGCTGAAGCTTGCGGGCGAGCGCGGGATCAAAGTATCGTACGCGACCGGAGTTGACGGAAAGAAGCTCCAGAACATGTCCGAGAGCAAGATAATCGAATACCTCACCGGGCTGGCGAAAAACCCAACGATCGATGCGATAGTCGTTGTCGACGAACCCGCCCAGCCGTGGACTTACGCGACCGCCTGCCGCGCGATCAGCAAGGCGGGATTGACCCCGCGCCTGAACCTTCTGCCGTATTTCGCGACCTGGGTATTCGAAAATTACCGCGGATACGTGGAGGACACGATCGTATCGGTCGGTAAGGAGTATTACGGAAATCTCAGTTACGATCAGTACCCGTTCCCGTACTACGGCGGCGATCCTGACATGTTTTACAATCTCGATCTGTTCCGCGAAATCGGGCTGAAATATGACGTTCCCACGGCGTTCTACGTCCAGTCGATAGGCGAGGGGGGCAATTTCCGCCGCACCAACGGTGGCGAGATTCGCTACCACACCTCTGCTGGTCTGGCGTACGGCCTCAAATCGATGACCTACTTTACCTGGTGGACAACAGGTTTCTGCGACCCTAAAGATTACGCTATCATTTCTCCGTACGGCGAAAAAACGTCGATTTACGACGATGTGGCGGAGGTCAACGGCGACATCCTCCGCGTCGGTAAACTTCTCCGCCGCCTTGACGCCCTCGAAGTCACCCACACCGGCGGGGCCGAAAGCGCGATAACGATCTGCTCCGAAGGCGAAGTGCCATTGTACGCCGCGCCCAAAAACGGCTACGGCCTCATCGAATCACTTATGGAAGACCGCGAGACCGGCCGCGACTACATAATGCTTGTAAACAAGAATTACACCTCCGCCGTCACGTACGAGCTGTCCGTTTCGGATAAACTTACGCACCTCTATAACTGCACCGGCGGTTCCTACGAGCCCCTCGACATCTCCGGCGGAAAAGTCACGCTCGAATTCAAACCGGGCGGCTTCGCACTGCTGGCTGCGGGACAACACGATAATATCGTTTCGCGCGTGCTTGACAAGGGCCCGAACCTTGCCGAGGGTAAGCCCGTTTCGGTGGCTGCGGTCAATCCCGGCAGCGGTTTTTACGCGTATTGCGTTACTGATGGGCGCCGCGATTCCAATGCCGTGAGTGAGAAGGGGTACAGTTCTGCGAAGAACAGCGGGTATGTGGAAATCGACCTCGGCCGCAGCATTGAGATCAACCGCGTCGATATTTATCCCGTTGGCACCAAGTACACCCGAGGCGACACGTTCCCGCAGGAATTTACGATCGAATTGTCCGCCGACAGAGAGACCTGGACGGTCGTTGCCTCCGAGTCCGGCTTCACCGGCGCCCTCAAAGCGATACCCATTTTCAGGTTTGACACCGCATCCGCCCGCTACGTTCGCCTGAACGTCACCAGAGGCGGCCAGGAGGCGGGTTTCGAGATAGGGGAGATAGAGATCTACTGTGACGACGGAAGCGTTCCTGAGCCCGATAACGCCGCTTTTTACGCGGATCCCGGCGAGGTGGTCGCCGGGCAGAACCTGGCCGAGGGCCGCAAGGTCAAAGTTTCGTCTGATCTGGGCGGCGATTGGAGTAAGGACCACATCACCGACGGTAAGCGCAATACCAACTGGAGTTCCGCTCTTAACCGCCATGCGACCGAGGACGGCGTGGAATGGATCCGCATCGATCTAGGCTCATCGCTCGAGTTCAACGAAGTCGTGCTCTACCCGCGCGGCGACGGCGCATATTTCCCGTTCAATTTCCGCATCGAGATCTCCGACGACGGCGGCGATTTCACGCCCATCGCCGATTACGAAGTCCCCGAAGTCCCTTCGAAAAGCAACCCGATGACCTGCCGCCTCGACAACGTTTACACCGCACGTTACGTGCGGATCTACGCGTACCGGCTGCGCGACGTCAAAGGCTTTAACGACGGCCACCTGTTCCAGCTTTCGGAAGTGGAGATCTATAACAGATAAAATGTGTGTGTCAACTGCTTCCGGCCTCTCTGAGCCTGGCCGCGGACAATAAACGGTTTGACAACGTCCCCCGATTGTGGTAGTATACCGCCGCATTCGGGGTGTGGCCCAGTTGGTAGGGCGCCTGGTTTGGGAGCTACCCGGTTCTCCCGAACCCCCGATTCGAAAAAGCGAGAAAAACGGAGAAAACGGGCGAAAAACGAAGAAAACGCGAGATACGGTTTCGGGCAAAAAGCGGTTTGACCCCATATTTGACCCCAACTGGAGAA